>JAHFFY010000053.1:0-16603 GCA_023247705.1 Candidatus Omnitrophota bacterium
GACTTCCCACACCAATCGCTTAACTACAGGACGCCAACGCAATTTTATGATCACTTTTTGTCAAAAAACAACCAGCCAGTTCTAACTTAAAATTCCCTTGCTTAATGGGGGGCATTACAATTGTCAGCGTGAGAAGCGAAGTTTAACATGAATCATTGGGGATTTAAACAGTGCGGCCGCAATGATAGAGAAGATAACTTAAGGAGCTCTATAAGATGGATTCCGGATTTTTTGTTTTAAGATTTGATATAAGAAATTTGAAAAGATGAACTTTTTCCTTTTAATGTCCTCCAGGGTAGATCAAAAAAAGGCTTATTCCTTTGCTAAGATGGTTTGGGAGAGGTTTTTGTCTTAGAGATATTGTCCTGTAAATTGGCCTTGATCCGTAATAATGAAATAAAATCATTGAAGACCGCGCTCTTTTTTTCATTGAGTAGAGTTTGGGTGAACTGGTCTTTCTCTTTAAGGTAGGTTTCCTGATTTAGAGGTTCTCTCCCATCCAGATGAAGAATACTAAATCCTTTGGATACTTCTAAAGGCTGGCTGATATTATTTTTGTCATCTAGATTAAACGCCATTGCCTGGAAATCTTTAGAAATTCCTATATTGGGTAAATACTCTCCTCTGGCAAAGAAAGGCGTTTGTTCTATTTTAAGATTATATTCCGTCACAACAGCATTAAATTTTTTATTAGGGTTGCTGGATAAGTTTTCCTGGATGAGTTTTAATTGATCCGCGGCTTTCTTCTTTGCGATTTCTTTGGCTTTATTTAAGACCAGCGTTTCTTTAATCTTGTCTTGAATCTCGTTAAAGAGCGGAATGTGCGCAGGGTGGATTTCTTTATTCCTTAAAATATAAGAACCTTCAGGAGTTTCGATGGGGTCGCTTATCTGACCTGGTTGAAGCTCAAAGGCTTTTTGAAGTAATTCATAAGACCAGCCGATTTTTAAATTTGGTTGTTCCTGGCTGAAGAACCCGCTTTCCTGTAGTTCTATACCGTATTTTTTCCCGACGGCTGTTAAATCCGGCGTGGTTTTTAGTTCTTCGGATGCGATATCCATTTTGTCTTGAATCTTGTGTTTGTCTTCTGGAGGCATATTTTCCGTATAAGGGAGGGAGAGATACTCAATGTTGATCGTCAACGGGACGGAAAAATTATTTTTATTCTTTTCATAGTATTCTTGAATTTCCTGGTCATTGAGAACGACCTCGTTTTTATAATCTTCCGCGGTGAAGGTCACATAACTGATCTGCACTTTATCTTTTTGCTTTTTATAAGCGTCCAAAATTTCTTCATCGGACATCGTGGTAGAAGCCGTTGCTTGGTCGAATAATTTGGCAAACAGTAACGTCTCTCGCATCCCTTCCTCAAAATCGCGCGGTTTACACCGGAAGACATAGCGCAAGACATTATTATACAAAAGAGCATCGAACTGGCCATCGCGTTGGAATGAAGGGAATTGTTCTATGGTCTTGACCAGTTCTTCATTTGAGATTCTGATGTTTCTCTTTTTTGCTTCGTGGATTAAGATGAGCCGGTCCCAGGTTTCTGCGTTCATGTTCAGAAATTGTTCGATTTTATAGAACTCCTCTCCGTAACGGAGGATGGCCTGGTTGCGGGTATGCAGATAACTTTTTTCAAACTCATTAAAGGATACTTTTTCCCCGAAAATTTTGCCTGCGTAATCGAGATGTTTGGAGTTTTGCATGACTCCGGCTGTTCCGAAGAAACCAAATGAAATGATGATCACCACCGCAATCACCCATAATACTTTTTTTGCAAATCCTTTGCGACGTAATATTTTTAACATTTATGCTTTCCTTATTTTGGGGCTTGAAGCCTCTCGATTTGATCTTGTTCCCTTGTATGTGTTATCTAAAAATTTTAAACATTATATATATGCGCCCGTGGATTGACAAGGTTTTTCTGAAAGGTCGAATTCATAAATTAGAGAAGTATCCTTTCCAATTTATAAAACGTATATTATACTTTTACTAGATTTAGGGAGTTGCGAAGCTTAAAACCAAACATTATCATTGGCTTGCAATTGTTTCAAATGATCCGATGAAACTCCTTTACAATTTAAATACGTGTGGATATAATATGCCCCTATTCAATCAGGTTAAAAGGAGCATAAGACGGAAATATGAATAAATTGAAATTAGGTTTACCGAAGGGTAGTTTGCAGGAAGCAACAATTAAAGTTTTTGAAAAAGCTGGTTTTAAGATTTATGTGTCTGGGCGATCTTATTTTCCCAGCATTGATGATCGAGAAATTGAACCGGTCCTTTTACGGGCTCAGGAGATGTCGCGTTACGTTGAGGATGAGGCTTTGGATTGCGGGATTACCGGGGCTGATTGGACGCTGGAGAACAGTTCCAAGGTCGTTTCGATGGCCGATCTGGTGTATGCGAAGCAAAGCGCGGTGAAAGTCAGATGGGTCTTGGCCGTTCCGGAGGCATCGAACATTAATTCCGTGAAAGATTTGGAAGGTAAAAGGATTGCGACCGAATTGGTCAATGTGACCAAAAATTATCTGAAAGAGCACAAAGTTTCTGCGGATGTTGAATTCTCATGGGGTGCAACCGAGGCGAAAGTCGCTTCGGGGCTGGTCGATGCGGTGGTTGAGTTGACCGAAACGGGAAGTAGTCTCAAAGCCCATAAATTACGGATCGTCTCGACCATTTGTGAATCGACAACCCAGTTTATCGCGAACCAGAAAGCTTATGAGGATCCATGGAAGAACCAGAAGATGAAACAGATTATCCTGTTATTGCAGGGAGCGATCGCAGCGAATAACATGGTGGGACTGAAGATGAATGTGGAAAAAAAGAATTTGGATCTCATCCTGAAACAACTGACGTCGCTGAAGAATCCAACCATTTCATCTTTAAGTCAGCCCGACTGGGTGGCCGTAGAAACGGTGATTGATGAAGGGACTGTCCGTGGGTTAATCCCGTTGCTTAAAGAGGCCGGTGCTCAGGGAATCATAGAATATTCCCTTAATAAGTTAATCTATTAATCGAAGGGTCCCAAAATGCCTTGTGGTAGAAAACGAAAATTGCGCAAGATCAGAACGCATAAGCGCAAGAAACTCAGAAAAGCTTTGCGTCATTTGAAGAAACGGGCTACGGCCTAATTCTTTGAGGGATAGTCAAAATATTCCCTAGAGTTTCAGCTTAAAATGTAGGGAATATGGATAGGGGTGAAAAAATGCGTCCATCAAATTCATTAAGTTTAAGACTTCATGTGGGTTTGATCGGGATTGTTTTTTCCTTCTGTCTGTTGAGTGATTCTCTCCTTTTCTCTTCATCGGTTTTTTCAGAAGAAAATGATTCTCCCTCTGCGGTGATCTCGGTTGGTCAATCTCCAGTAGAGCTGTTAGATGCCGGAAATCTGGCCAAGAGCCTAGCCCATTATATGTTGGGGACTTCGTATGATTTGTACGATATGCCGGAAGAAGCTCTTGAAGAGTATCAACAAGCTTTATTATTCGACAAAGAAAATTATGCGGTGCATCTTCATTTAGGAATTAATTATGCCCGGATCGGAAAGCTGTCACAGGCTGTCGAAGAATTGAATTCCGCTTCAAAACTGAAACCAGAGGATATGCAAAATCATTATCTTCTGGCGCTGGTCTATTCGTACCAAAAGAAATTCGAGAAAGCGGCCGAAGAATATGAAATCATTCTCAAACATTTTTCTCAATCCGACCCGGAGAATAATGAGATTTATGTCTACTTGGCGCAACTTTACTTTTCTCAGGGGAAATACGATAAAGCTATTGAGCAATTTGAGATTTTGTTATCGAAGGACCCTCAAAATTCCGATGTCATGTATTCCTTGGGCTCACTTTATCTTGAGATGGGGAATCGACAAAAAGCGATTGAACTGTTTAAGGCAGCCGTGCAAACAGACCCGAATCATGACGGAAGCTTGAATTCTCTGGCCTATATTTATGCCGAGGACGGCGTTAATCTTGATGAGGCGCTGGACTTGATCAAACGGGCAATAAACATCAGTCCGGATAATGGAGCTTATTTAGATAGCCAGGGCTGGATTTATTATAAGAAAAATATGTATGATAATGCCTTAGAAGTTTTGCAGAAAGCAGAGAGTCTTCTCAAAGATCCGGTGATTTATGATCATTTGGGCGATGTGTATTTTAAAATGAACGAGATGGAAAAGGCGCAGAAATACTGGGAACTGTCTTTAAAATTATTGCCCGATCAGAATAACATCACCAAGAAATTGCTGGATTTAAAAAATCTTCGATTGGAACAAGAATCGTTATCTAGCCAAAGAGCTCATTAATTTCTTCTCAAACTAACTTCCAGATTAATTGAAGCTAATTTGCCTAAACCTATGAAGAGTCTTGCCCTCCTGTCCCCCGCGAAATTGAATCTCTTTTTGAAAGTGTTGAATAAAAGAAGCGATGGATATCATAATCTTGACACCATTTTTGAGCGTATCGATTTATGTGATCAGCTTGTTTTTACTCCGAATCCATCAGGAAAAATCCGTGTTTTCTGTGATCATGCCGACGTTCCAACAGATAACAATAATTTGGTCTATAAAGCCGCCCAACTGTTAAAAGACGATTTTTCTTTATCGGATGGCGTGGACATCAAAATCATCAAGAAGATTCCAGTCGCGGCCGGGTTAGGCGGAGGGTCCAGTAATGCCGCGATTGCGCTGCTCGGGTTAAATCAAATATGGAAGTTACGTTTGAATAAAACGGAGTTACTGGACTATGCCAAACGATTGGGCAGTGATGTCCCTTTTTTTCTATATGATTGCAGCTGGGCCAGAGGGAGCGCCAGAGGGGACGATATCCAAAAGTTGAATATTCACACCAGATTATGGCACGTTTTAGTTGTCCCTTCGGTTAAAATGTATTCTAAAGATGTTTTTAGTGCCCTGAATTTGGAGTTGACAAAGCCAAATGATGATGTTAATATTCTTATCCATTCTTTGAAAAAGAATGACTTAACCACGGTTGGGCGACTCATAATTAATGACTTAGAGCGTGCAATCTTAAAATTGCGGCCTGAGTTATTAAAATCTAAAAATGAGGTCCGTGGAGAAAACATAAAAGCAGTTTCTTTTTCCGGTAGTGGGCCAGCTATCTTTGGAATCACCGCAACTCAACAAGAAGCTGAAGCATTAAAATTGAAATTAGATAAATACTACACCCAGGTATTCACAGTTCGGACATTTTAATTTTTAAAACAAGGAGCGTGAGTCCATGGAAATTACAGAAATTCGTGTATTTATTAAAGAGGGGCAGGACAAGAAACTGAAAGCATACACGACCGTAACATTCGATAATGTTTTTGTCGTTAGAAATATAAAGATTATCCAGGGATCAACCGGTTTGTTCATTGCGATGCCGTCGAGAAAATTAAAATCGCCGTGTCCAAAGTGTAGTTTTAAAAATGAAGCCGGTAGCCGATTCTGTAACCAGTGCGGGGTTGTTTTACCGACCCAAGACAAACCGGTCAGCGCGATCGATCTCGACAATAAATCGGAACATCGCGATATCGCTCATCCGGTCACGCAGCAGTTCCGCGAATATTTGCAGAATAAAGTTTTAGATGCGTACAGGAAAGAGATTAAAAAAGGGAATTCGTTCAGCACGGAAGAAGCAGCTCTTTCAAAAGGCAATCATTGAAAATGCTATTTGAATAATGGTCTACAATCTTTGATGTTCACGGAGTTAGCTTTTATAGTTCCAAAATAGCCATAGCCAAAATCAATGATTTTAAATTCTCGGTAAGGATCTATATTTTGCCCGGTAGTGTAATTGGTAACACACGAGAATTTGGATCTCGGTTTCCAGGTTCGAGTCCTGGCTGGGCAGTATGAGTTCTTCGTTTTCGATCCAATAATCCATTTCGAAATTGAATAAAACCATGATGACTCGACCATATGGTTCAATAGGATTTAGAAAAATGGTCGGGTTATTTTTTTTAGCGATAAATCAAATCGTCTAGTTTATAGATAGCTATATAGGTGATCTCTAAGGATGAAAGGATTACGAACAATTATTTTGGCGGCAGGAAAAGGAGTGAGGATGAATTCGGATCTTCCGAAAGTTCTTCATCCTGTCTGCGGTAAACCGATCATCCAATATGTGCTTGATATCGCTCGAACCGTTAGCTCTTTGAAAAATTATGTTGTGCTGGGATTCAGAAATGATATCGTCTGCCGGGCTTTACCCGCGGACGCACAGGTTGTGATCCAGAAAAAACTTTTGGGCACTGCGGATGCGATCCGCAGCGCCGAAAATTTTTTAAAGAGCTATACCGGAGATGTCCTTGTTTTGTGCGGAGATACACCGCTCTTACAAAAAGAAACCGTGCGCAAGGTCATTCAAAAACACCGTCAGACCAAGGCGGCCTGCACATTTTTAACGGCGACGATCGTTAATCCCCAAGGGTACGGACGGATTATCCGCGACGGACAAAATCGCGTCATGGCCATTCGCGAAGATAAAGACGCTTCATTTGATGAAAAACAGATTCATGAAATCAATGTCGGTGTCTATTGTTTTGACAACCGGACATTATTCCAGTTGATCCGTAAAGTTGAGCTGAACGCGATAAAAAAAGAATTTTATCTCACCGATATTATTGATCTGTTAGTTAGAAACAACTTGAAGGTTGAGGCGGTGCAGACCGAAGATGAAAAAGAAGGATTAGGCGTTAATAGCCGGGAAGATTTAGCCTATTCGGAGGGAGTCATCCGAAAAAAGATTTTACGCCAGTTGATGCGCGACGGTGTCACCATCACGGATCCCGAGACGACTTATATTAGTGCAGGTGTGAAGATCGGGAAAGACACGACGATTCGTCCCTTCACGGTCATCGAAGACCATGTCGTCATCGGCCAACGCTGTTTGATCGGCCCGTTTTGCCGGTTGCGTCCGGGAACTCGCATTGCCGATGAGACAGAGATCGGAAATTTCACTGAAATATCCAGATCGAGCGTCGGCCGGAATTCATTTATGAAGCATTTTGGTTTTTTGGGCGATGCCAGGATCGGCGCGAAAGTCAATATCGGGGCCGGGACGGTCACGGCGAATTTTGATGGTAAGAATAAAAATGTGACGACGATTTCGGACGAAGCTTTTATCGGGTCTGATTCGGTTTTGGTCGCTCCCGTGAAGATCGGGAAAAAAGCAGCCACGGGAGCCGGGTGTGTCCTTCCCAGAGGAAAAAATGTTCCAGCGGGTCAGGTTGCCGCTGGGGTGCCGGCTAAAATTATAGCGAGGAGAAAATTTTAAATGAATGGGTTAGCGATTTTTTCCGGAAATGCCAATACGGTATTAGCAAAAAATATTTGTGATCATTTAAGCGTTCCATTGACCGAAGTTTATATCGGGCGGTTTAGTGAAGGAGAAATCCGGGTTCAGATCAAAGAAAACATCAGAGGGAAGGATGTCTTCATTATCCAAGCCACCTGTCCTCCTCCGAATGAAAACTTGATGGAACTTTTGATCCTGATTGACGCGGCTCGTAGGGCCTCCGCCAAACGGATCACGGCTGTTTTGCCGTATTATGGCTATGCCCGACAGGATCGCAAAGATCAGCCGAGGGTTCCGATTACGGCTAAACTCGTCGCTAATCTTATCGTTGCGGCCGGCGCCAACCGGGTGTTGACGATGGATTTGCATGCCGCTCAAATTCAAGGGTTTTATGACATTCCGGTCGATCACCTCTATGCGATAAACATATTGTGTGATTATTTCATTGATAAAAAAATTAGGAATTTAGTCGTCGTTTCTCCGGACGTAGGCGGAATTAAAATGGCCCGGGCCTATGCCAAACGCTTAGGGGCGGAATTAGCGATTGTCGATAAACGCCGCGCGACCCCTGAAAAAACCGAAGTCATGCATATCTTGGGACGGGTCAAAGGTAAAACGGTCGTCATTGTGGATGATATTGTTGCGACCGCCGGCTCGTTGGTGGAAGCGATTGACGCTTTGAGCAAAAAAGAGATTGTCAGCGCCTATGCGGCGATCAGTCACGGGATTCTCTCTGGAGAGGCGTTAAATCGGATCCAGGCTTGTAAATTTTTAAAAGAAGTGGTTATTACCGATAGTATTCCGCTTAAAGACGCGCATAAGCATCCGAAAGTGAAAGTGCTTTCGATCGCTTCGTTGTTGGCCGAAGCAATCAAGCGGACGCATAATGAAGAATCGATCAGTTGTTTGTTTGATGAAGTCAGACGTTGAAATATATTATTGAGGAAGGCAGGTAAATAAAATGGAAGAGATCAAATTGGACGTTCAGCTAAGAACTCAAATCGGAAGCAAAAAGATCCGAAGTGTCAAAAGGAATAATTTTATTCCGGCGGTTATTTATGGAGGCAAACAAAAACCGGCGTCTGTTCAAGTCGACCGGAAGGTGTTTGAAGGGATCACCCGGCTTCATCGCGGAGAAAATTTGATCTATCACATCAATGTTTTGGAAGACGGCAAAAAACTGAAAGATTATTCAGCGATCACCAAGGAAGTTCAGCTTGATCCTGTCACCGACCACATTATCCATATCGATTTCAATCGCATTTCATTAACTGATAAGATTGAAGTGAAAGTCGCGATTCAGGCTAAGGGAGATCCGATCGGTGTTAAACAGGACGGCGGCTCTCTGGAGCATGTGTTATGGGAATTAACGGTCGTGTGTTTGCCGACTCAGATTCCGCAGCATATCGAAGTCGAAGTGAGTCACATGAAGATTCATGACGCGATCCATGTGAAAGATTTGGTGTTGCCGTCAGGAGTTGTCGCGAAGAATGATCCGGACGCGATCGTTTTGACCGTTGCTCCTCCGATGAAAGAAGTCACGGTGGAACCTGCTGAAGGACAACCGGCCGCGGAAGTTGAAGTCATTAAAGAAAAGAAGAAAGAGCCCGAGGCGGCGGCTAAGAAGGCTCCCGAAGCGGAAGCCAAAGAAGGGAAAGAAAAGTAATCCAAAAAGAATGATCTATTTGTCCGTAGGTTTTCGCCGGAGTTTTAGGAAGGTTGCAGATTGTCAGAAGCAAAACTCATAGTCGGTTTAGGTAATCCGGGACAAGATTATGAATATACCCGTCATAATTTAGGATTTCTGGTTCTGACACAGTTGGCCCATCAGCATGGGTTTAAGTTTAAAAAAAGTTCTTTGACGGACGCACTGGAAGCCAAGGGGAAAATTTTAGATCAAGACGTTGTCTTGTTGCTGCCTTTGACCTATGTGAATCAATCAGGTATAGCGGTCAATCAAGTTGTTTCTAAAAAAGAAATCCCTCTGAAAGATGCATTGGTTGTATGTGATGATTTGAATATCGGGTTTGGCGAAATCCGGTTACGGTCCTCCGGGAATGACGGCGGACATAACGGATTAAAATCGATCATCACGCATCTTAAAACAAACGATTTTCCGCGGTTGCGTTTAGGCATCGGGGCTCCATTCCAAAAAGAAGAAACACGGGATTTTGTCCTGGCCCAATTTACCCAGAAAGAAAAAAAGGCCATCAACGCATTTATTGAAGAGGCGAGTCAGTGTTGTGTGATTTGGTTAAGCGAAGGGATTAATAAAGCAATGAGTCAATTTAACAAAAGGAAAGGAAATGAATAAGTACGAATTGGTGTTGATTATTGATGCTCAGAAATCTGATCAGGAAAAAGGAGATGTTTTCAAACAGACCAACGAGGCCATAACAAAGGGCGGTGGAAAGATTGTGAATTCTCAAGTTTGGTTGGATAAACATAAGATGGCTTTTTCAATTAAACGGAAGACAGAAGCGACCTATTATGTCGTGAACTTTGAATCACAGCCCTCTTTTTTGGCCAAGATTAAAGAGCTTTTGCGGTTGAATGAAGAAATCCTTCGTTCTTTGATTATCAAAAATAGTTAGAGATTTTCTCTACAGTATAAGATGATTAACCGGACCAATCTCACCTGTCCTGTAGACAGCCTGGAGATGAGGACTATGTTTTTTGTTTAGAAATTGGAAGAGACGAGTGATCAAGATGAGCGTGGGGAATCCGACGCGTGTAAAAAAAATCGGATTAGAAGATTTAACATTTTGACGACCTTAGTGATTACTTGGGGAGTTTACAAGGGAGGATGGCATGGCTAGTTTGAACAAGGTTCTTTTAATTGGTAATTTAACACGGGATCCTGAGTTGCGTTATACACCGGGAGGGGTGGCGGTCGCGAATTTGCGGTTGGCGGTCAATCGTAAATATAAAGATAAGAGCGGGGAGTTGAAAGAGGATACTTGCTTTGTGACCGTTACGGCTTGGGATAAACAGGCGGAAACCTGCAATCAATATCTGCAAAAAGGAAGTGCTGTTTTTGTCGAAGGCAGATTGCAGTCTCGTTCTTGGGAAACCAGCGACGGCCAAAAAAGAAACACAATTGACGTGCGTGCCGAACGCATTCAATTTTTGGGACAGACCAAAGCGGTCAATCCGGCACCGGTGGCACCGGCTCCGGCAGAGGAGAGTGGGGAACCGATCTCAGGGATGCAGGCCGTTGAAGATTTCAAGCCCGAAGATGTTGCTTGGGAAGAATAAAAATGATCTTCAACTGAGCAGTTTATTGAAACAGAAAAAGGACAACAGGGATTAAGATTTATTTTAACGACAACGTCCAGAATTAAGGAGGATAGAATTGTATAACGAACGAAAACCAAGAGGAAGAGGAGTCATGGCGGGGGGACGTAGGCCATTAAGGCAGGGGCAGTCTTCCAGACCGCCGAGCATCAGAACAAACCGCTATCAATTGCCGGAAGGCGCTGTCTTTGAGTACAAAAATATAAACTTGTTGCAGAAATTTGTGACGGATCGGGGCAAGATTGTTTCTCGCCGTTTAAGCGGAGTATCCTCTAAACAGCAACGAGAGTTAGTGGTTGCGATCAATCGAGCCAGATTTCTGGGGCTATTAACAATGGGAGTGCGAAAGAAATAATATGAACATTATTTTATGTAAAGATATCCCGACTTTGGGAAAGATGGGCGATGTGGTGAAGGTAAAAGAAGGTTATGCCAGAAATTTTCTTTTCCCTAAAAAGTTGGCTTTCTTTGCGACCACAGAAAATGTAAAAAAGATTGAGCAGCAAAAGCTAAAAAAAGTCGCCGAAGAAGCGAAACAGAAAAAAGAAGCCGAGGCCTTGGCGGAAAAATTGGGTAAGGTCTCTTGCACTGTTACCGTCGAAGTCAATGATCTTGAAAAACTTTATGGTTCTGTATCGGAGATGGAAATTGCGAAGGTTTTGGAAGAAGAAGGTTTTGCGATAGATAAGAAATCGATCATGCTTGAAAAACCGATCGAAGAATTGGGCATTTACGAGGTCGGTGTCAAACTGCATCCGGGAGTGGTGGCCAAAGTCAGAGTATGGGTAGCCAAGAAGTAAAAATTCCGCCTCAAAATGCCGAAGCTGAGCAATCGGTCTTGGGGGCTATGTTGATTGATGAAGACGCGATCGGTTCCGCCATCGAGATTTTGGACGAATCCTGCTTTTATGAAGATTCTCACCGACGGGTATTTTCCTCAATCGTCAATTTATACAGCAATCAAAAAAATGTTGACTTAATTACTCTTTCGGACCATCTGAAAAGTCAAGGAGACTTGGATCAAGTCGGTGGTGTAGCTTATCTGACCCGGCTGGTCGATTTAGTCCCGTCTTCCGCCAACGTTGAATATTACGCCAATATCGTTAAAGAGAAAAGCATTCAAAGAAAATTGATCAAGAATGCGACGGAGATCATCAGTTCCAGCTATGAACACAGCGTTGATGTGGATGAACTGGTCGATTCGGCTGAACGATTGATCTTCGAGATCGCGACCGCACGGCAGAAACAAAGATCCGTTCATATCAAGGAGATTATTAAAAGCACGATTCAAGTCATCGATCAGCTTTATCAACGCAAAGAATATATAACGGGTATTGCGACGGGATTTTTAGAGTTTGACCGCATGACCTCGGGGCTGCAGAAATCGGATTTGGTGATCATTGCGGGCCGGCCTTCGATGGGAAAAAGCGCCTTTGCCGCTTCCATGGCGGAATACGCGGCGATCCAAAAGAAAATTCCGGTGGCTTTTTTCAGTCTTGAAATGTCTAAAGAACAGCTTGTCCAGAGGATGTTGTGTTCCCATGCTCGGGTTGATGCGCATAAAGTCCGTTCCGGTTTCTTGTCTCCGTCGGATTGGCCGCTTTTAACAGCTGCCGCCGGCAAATTATCTTCAGCCCCGATATTTATCGATGATACCCCGGCCATTTCTGTCTTGGAATTAAGGGCGAAGGCCAGACGATTGAAATCTAGCTTTGACATACAACTTATTGTTTTGGATTATCTTCAGCTTATGCGCGGTCCTTATAAAATCGATAACCGGCAGCAGGAGATTTCCGAAATTTCTCGTTCTTTGAAAGCATTAGCGCGCGAATTAGATGTGCCGCTGATCGCCATCAGCCAGTTGTCCCGTGCCGTGGAAAGCCGTCAGGATCATCGTCCGCAGCTTTCCGATTTGAGAGAATCCGGGGCGATCGAACAGGATGCCGACGTTGTGGTACTGTTAATGCGCGAAGAGTATTATACTCCGATGGAGGAAAATAAGGGGATCGCGGAATGCATCATTGCCAAACAGCGCAATGGCCCGGTGGGTAATTTTAAGATGGTCTTCCGAAAAGAATTTGTTCGCTTTGAAAATCTTGCACATGTTGATTGACACGCTATTAGAATAAATTTATAATGCACACTATGAAAAAAAGAATAATAAATTTATTATGTGCACTGCAATTTTTTTTCGTCCCACAAATCCTTTTAGCCCAGCCGTATGATCAAGAATCTACGGAAAATACCAGTATGAAGATGGAAGCCCCGGACGCACTAGAAAGCGTTCCGGCTGATTCTTCGCTTTCTTCTGTAGATCAGCCGGAGATCCCATCCCAAGAGATGGACAACGCGGCCCCGCAAGAGCCGTCGGCTAATGAAGAAAAGTCCGCGAGTCCGAATGTATCCGTCGGCAAAAAGATCATAAAAGCCATTGAAGTCGAGGGGAATAAAACAATCGGGATTTCAACGGTCCTGGCGAGAATTAAAATTCGCGTTGGGGAGGAATATATCCAGAATGTCATAACGGATGACATCAAACGCCTTTATAACACCGGTTATTTTTCCGATGTCAGTGTTGATCGCAAGGATTATAACGGCGGATTCAAAGTCATTATTTATCTAACAGAAAAGCCGATTGTCGAAAAAGTCACTTTTTCTAAAACACGCTATATCAACGCGCGAGCGTTAGCCAATAAAATTAAAACAAAAGAAGGAAAATTTTTGGATAAAAAGACGCTTAAAGAAGATATCGACACCATTAAAGATTTGTATAATAAAAAAGGGCTGACCACCGCCACGGTTGATACCGAGACGTTTGTGGATGAAGTGACCAATAAGGTAAGCCTTCACTTTGTGATCGAAGAAGGACACCGCGTTCAGATTAAAAAATTGAATATCCTCGGAAATAGATCTTACTCCGACAAAAAGATTATCCGCACGATTAAGTCAAGGCCGGATTCGCTTTTTACTTCGGGTTATCTAAAAGAGGAGATTCTCAAGGAAGATATGGAACGGATCATTTCATTTTATGAACAAAACGGATTTATTGATGCCAAGGCGGACTATAAGCTTGATTATCTGACCAAAGGAAATTTGATCGTTAATATTTCAATAGAAGAGGGGCAGCGTTATTTTGTCGGCGATATTATCGTGAAAGGAAATAGTGTCTTGAGCGAGTATCAGATTCTTGATGCCATGGAATCCATCAAGAGCGGAAATGTTTTCAGCCGGGAGAAACTGGATAAAGATATTGCTGATGTCAGGACAAAATATTTTGACAAAGGCTATATTTTCGCGGATATCAAGGAATCCACTTCCCTGAACCCGGAGACAGGAAAAGTTCAGGTGAGTTTAGATGTCAATGAAGGTGATTTGGCCTATGTGGAAGAAGTGAAGGTGCAGGGAAATACCCGCACGAGAGATATTGTCATCCGCCGGGAAATCCGCTTGACGCCCGGCGACCAGTTTGACGGCGCAAAGTTAAGAAGAAGCAAGGATCGTTTGAAGAATTTGGGATATTTCGAAGATGTCAGTTATGATATCGAAGACACGGACACGCCGGACAGAAAAAATTTGATCGTTCAGGTCAAGGAGGCTAAAACCGGAAGTTTCAGTTTTGGCGGCGGATATTCAACGATCGATCAAGTCGTGGGGTTTGTTGAATTGGAACAAAAGAATTTTGATTTCACCAACTGGCCGACGTTTACCGGCGGCGGACAGAATGTATCGTTGCGTGCGGAAACAGGGTCGCTGCGCAATAATGAGCGGTTAAGTTTTACGGAACCTTGGCTGTTTGATTATCCGATTTCCGGAGGATTTGATGCTTATCGATTGGAACGGGACCGGGAGCGCGATGTCGG
The DNA here is from genome assembly GCA_023247705.1 of Candidatus Omnitrophota bacterium. Classification (GTDB taxonomy): domain Bacteria; phylum Omnitrophota; class Gorgyraeia; order Zapsychrales; family JAHFFX01; genus JAHFFY01. The sequence goes on from JAHFFY010000053.1 coordinate 14,468, forward strand.
TTATGCGTACGATGAAAAGAGAGTCGGCGGGGATCTGCGGTTAGGCAAGGAATTGTCCGAATATCTTTCGGCTGGCGTCACATATACATTTGAAAATATCACAATTGGCAATATTGAAAGCGGTGTTTCCGCCGATCTGGCGAGAGAAGAAGGTAAGAATTCCGTCAGTACTTTAGGCTTTAGTTTAACGCGGGATACACGGGATAACGTCTTTACCTCGACGAAAGGTTTGTTCTTAAATGGTTCTTTTGATATTGCCGGTGGTGCTTTAGGCGGGGATAAAGATTTTTACCGCCTTCAGACCAAAACGAGTTATGATATTCCTCTAAAATTCAATTCTGTCTTGGAGTTCGGTTTGCGGACCGGATTTTCGGACAGTTATGGCGATTCAGATGCTGTTCCAATTTTCGAACGATTTTTCGCCGGCGGCGCGAGAACGATTCGGGGATACGATGAAAGAAAAGTCGGGCCGATTGATCCGGTCACGGAAGACCCCATCGGAGGAGAAAGCCTATTGGTTGGCAATATCGAGTATACTATTCCTCTGGTGGATTTTTTGAAATTGGCGACATTTTTCGACACAGGGAACGTCTGGGCCAAAACGAGCGACTTTGGTTCCGGTGGATTTAAATCCGGGACGGGTGTTGGATTAAGAGTCAAAACTCCCATCGGCCCGATCAATCTGGATTATGGCTATCCATTAAACGATGAACCGGGGGAAGAAGAACGGTCAGGAAAATTTTATTTCAGTGTAAGCAGAGGTTTTTAAAAACAAGGAGGAAGAAAGTGGAACGGCGAAATTTAAAAGTTATAATCGTTTTAGTTGCTTTTATGTTTTCTGTGGTCATGGGTGCCCAAGCCCAAAATCTCGGTGATCGAAAAGTTGCCTACGTCGACTTAAGCCGGATTTTTGATGAATATGGCAAGACCAAGGAATACGATGCTGTTTTGGAAAAAAAACATGGAGAATATCAAGACGCGCGCAATGTTAAACTTGAGAAGATCCGTGACGCCCAGGCCAAGTTAGCTCTTTTGAAAGAAGACGAAAAAGCTAAACTACAAGAACAGATTGATAAAGACAGAAATGATCTTCTGGAATTCGACCGTCAACAGCAAACAGATTTAAGAAAGCAACGTGATGAGAAGATCCGTGAGATTTTGTTGGAGATTGAAAAGATCGTTCGTGAATATGCCGAAAAAGAAAAGTATGCTTTGATTTATAATGACCGGGTTTTAATCTATGGTGCGAAAGATCTGGATATCACCGAAAAGATTTTAAAATTACTTAATGTGACTTATCTGGAACCGGCGGATAAGAAATGAAAGAGTAGATGTTTTTATGCGTAAAACTTTAGGTGAAATCGCTGAGTTCATTGACGGTGAAATTATCGGTGACCAACAACTGATCATTACCGGTTTAGGCGGGATTAAAGAGAGTAAGGAAGGAGATCTGACCTTTGTCGCGGATTCGAAATATTTTTCTCTCGTGGAAAAGACCAAGGCTTCCGCGATCATCACTCCCCGCGAGATGAATGTGATGGGCAAATCAATCATTCGGACGAATAACCCTTCTTTGGCATTTGCTAAAGCGGTGTCCTGGATGATGGGGACGGAAGCACGCTCGATCAATGGAATTCATCAAACGGCAATCGTCGGTAAAAATGTCCGAATCGGCAAGAATGTTGCAATCGGTCCGCATGTCGTCCTTGAAGACGGCGTCAAGATCGGGAACGATACCGTGATCCATGCCGGCTCTTTTGTCGGATATAGTACAACGATCGGCGAGAGAGTTTTTATCTATCCCAATACAACCATTCGCGAACGCATTTCCATCGGCAATCGTGTCATTATCCACAGCGGAACCGTGATCGGCTCCGATGGTTTTGGTTTTGTCAATAACGAAGGGATGCATGAAAAGATTCCGCAAGTCGGGACTGTTTTGATTGAAGATGATGTTGAGATTGGTGCCTGCGTGACGATTGATCGCGCACGGTTCGATAAAACACGGATCGGCTGCGGGACCAAGATTGATAATCTGGTTCATATTGCGCATAATGTTATTATCGAGGAGAATTGTATTATTGTGGCGCAGGTCGGAATCTCGGGGAGTGTCGTGGTCAAAAAGAATGCGACCTT
>JAHFFY010000053.1:16613-17529 GCA_023247705.1 Candidatus Omnitrophota bacterium
GGCCAGGCAGGCATTACCGGTCATTTAACCATTGGAGAAGGGGCGATTGTTTCATCCAAAGCGGGAGTCACCAAGTCAGTCCTTCCGCATACGATGGTTTTTGGCTTTCCGGCTAAGCCCCATATGGAAGCCAAGAGGGTTCATGCCTCTCTCCAAAGACTTCCGCATTATATCGACGTGATTCATGATTTGAAAAAAAGAATCGAAGAATTGGAGAAAAAACTAAATCAGAAGTTAAATTAGCTTTAGTTTCAGCCAGTTTTTTAAGGATTAAATGCGATTATGAATTCGTTAAAACCGTTTAGAGATATTCTAAACGGTTTTAACGTAATGTCTAAAACACGTTCAATAGCCAGTTAACCCACAACGATGATCATCGAAAAGCAAAAAACAATTCAGAAAGAATTTTCTATTTCGGGAATCGGCTTGCATACCGGGAATCCGGTGAATTTGCATTTCAAGTCGGCGGTGCCTGATGCCGGTATTGCTTTTATTCGGGTCGATTTGCCGGACAAACCGGTGATAAAGATTGATCCCGCCAGTGTCTTGATGGATGCTCGTGTGCCGCGCTGTTCATCCATCGGAAGAGAATCGATTGTCATTCATACCGTTGAACATCTCATGGCTGTATTATCCGGACTCGGTATTGACAACCTGGTGATTGAAATTGATAATAATGAAGTCCCTGGACTTGATGGGAGCGGTTTGTGTTTTTTAAAAGCGATTAAAGATGCAGGTATCGTCGAACAAGGTAGTCCGAAAGAATATTTCATGATTAAGGAACCGATCTGTGTCGAAGAAAACGGCTCCTCTATTTTTATGACACCGGCTAACGATTTTCGGATTTCTTATACCCTTGATTATGATCACCCGAGTTTACGGTCCCAGTTTTTCTCGATTAAAATGAGCGCAGATA
>JAHFFY010000054.1 GCA_023247705.1 Candidatus Omnitrophota bacterium
TCAATGTCTCAAACGACGAATTATCGAATGTGACAATTTATAAAGGGGCCGGGTGTGAGTCCTGTCAATCCACCGGATTTTACGGACGACAGGGGATCTATGAATTCTTGACAGTGACTGATGAGATCCGTGATATGATTATGGCTCAAGCGACCGCCAGTCAGATCCGTGCTAAGGCCATTAAGGACGGCATGAGGACACTGCGGCGCGATGGATGGGAAAGAGTCAAGCAGGGAGTGACGACGGCCAGTGAAATCATCCGGGTGACACAGGATGAGGTGATTGAGTGAAAGGCGGTTCTCAAGAGTTTTTATTTTTAAACATATGCCCAAATTTATTTATAAAGCGAAAAGAAGACCTGGAGAATTGGTCGATGGGACGATTGAAGCCGATCATTTTGACCACGCTGTCAATAAGATCATCAAATTGGGTTTAAGTCCTATTGATATTTCCGCCTCCATCGACATTGTTGCCAAACAAAACATCCCCCAGAGGTTTAAACGGTCACTCATTCCACTGCCGCAACGGATACCGCTGTCTCAAATAGCGATTTTTACCCGGAAGATTTATGTCTTGATTGATTCCGGCGTTCCTTTGTTAAAAGCCCTCCAGTCGGTTTTGAATCAAGCGCAGCACGCCGGTTTCAGGAAGATGGTAGAAGATATGTATACATTTATCGAGAACGGCGGAAATTTTTCAGATGCCTTGGCCCGTCATCCCACAACATTCTCGAGACTCTATGTCAATATGGTCAGGGCCGGGGAGTTGAGCGGGCAGTTAGGTCTGATTTTGAGTCGTTTGTCTAATTTTGTTGAGAAAGATCAGGAGATCAGATCGCAAGTCAAGGCGAGTTTATATTATCCCTTGTTGATTATTGTGATGGGCGGGGTCACTGTTTTTGTTTTGTTGACCTTTGTGATCCCGAATTTGACGATTATGTTTGAAGATTTTGACCAGGCCTTACCTTTACCGACGATGATTCTGATGGGCATCAGTAATTTTCTGGTTCATTGGTGGCTGCTTGTTTTAGGTCTTGTCGGAGGGATTGTTTATGGATTAAAGAAGTTAAATAATTTCCCCAAAAGCAAATTATGGGTCAACACGCTTATGCTTAAAACACCTGTTGTCCGGGATTTTACCAAAAGCGTTGAACTGGGAAGACTGGCCAGGACCTTGGGCACATTGATTCAAAGCGGGGTGACCATCATTGCCGCTTTGGAGTCGGTGGCCGAAATCCTGGATAATGAAGTTTTGAAGAAAGAAATGATCCGAGTGGCGCAGGAGGTCAAGAATGGGTCGAGCTTAACAGCTGCGTTGACGATGTGTCCTTATTTTCCGCAAGAGGCGCTGGATATTATATCGATCGGCGAGGAATCCGGACATCTTGAAGGAGGCCTCAATAAACTGGCGGATTCTTATGAGCGGCAATCCGAATTGGCGGTAAAAACCATGACGGGGTTGCTAGGGCCGATTCTTATTCTGGTCATTGGATCGATCGTCGCCTTTATTGTATTAGCGATGGCATTGCCTATTTTTAGGATGAACTTATTAATCAAATGAAATAAAAGAGAGGATTAAAATGAATTATCAGAACAAGTCAGGTTTCACTCTGATTGAGATCATGCTGGTTGTGATTATTTTAGGCGTTTTAGTGGCGATGATTGTTCCTAATCTGGCCGGACGGGGAGAGCAGGCCCGGCTTGCCGCCGCGAAAGCCGATATAGAATCGAATTTATCTACAGCCCTCGATTTATACGAAGTGGATAACGGCCGTTACCCGACCACAGATCAAGGCTTAATGGCTTTGATCGAAAAACCTTCCTCTGCGTCCGACAGCTGGAACGGGGCTTATTTGAAAAGAAAAAAAATCCCGAAAGATCCTTGGGGGCGGGATTATATTTATCTAAGCCCGGGCGTTCATAATATTGAAGAATATGATCTATTTTCTTATGGACAGGATGGAGTGGAAAGCAATGATGATATTGTCAATTGGGATAAAGAAAAGATAAACACGCAATAAGATGTTTTTATCTGATGGTCCTTCCTCAGAACAGATAACCCGACGAATCCCTTCCGCCCTTCAATTCAACGACAGGAGGGTTGGGCGGGAGCGCACGTATCCTGCATCTGAAATTCAATCGCGTGCAAACGAACGGCAATGCCCGTTGTTGTGCCCTCGCGGTTTTACCCTGATCGAAATAATGCTCGTGGTTTTATTGTTAGGCATCATCGCCGGATTAGCCGTGCCCAATTTGGGCCGGACGTATTATCGAATATTGTTGAATCAAACAACCCAGCAGATGGCCTACGTCATGCGTTATGCCCAAAGCAGGGCGATCATCAAAAAAGATCAACATGAAATGGTCATTGATACCGAACGCAACCGTTATTATCTCACCCAGGAGAAGATTTCTGACCTCTCCGAGTATCCTTCGGAACCGGTTTTTGAGAGGATCTCCGGACGGCTGGGAAGAAATTTTGAAATCCCGAAAACGATTCAGCTGCAAACCGCAGATGCTTCGATACGGTTTTATCCAGATGGACGAATAGACAAAGCGGTTGTGTCGTTATGTTATCAAACGCAATGCCTGAAAATTTCGACACAACAGCAGAGCGGATACGTGAATGTCCTGGAGTCCGCAACAGACCAATAAATTTTAGAAATTGATGTTCAAAATGAACCCAATATCCTGCCGGATCAATAATGCCCGAGGGTCTCTGCTGATTGAGTCTCTGGTTGCGATTATGATTCTTTCGGTGAGTTTAACCATCATCGTGCAGTCTCTTTTAGGAAGTTTCCGGGCGATGGCCCTGAATGCATCTTATTCGACGGCAGGTTTGATGCTGGATAGTCAAATGGAATTATTGCTCGCAAAAGATTTTTTGGAAGGGCATTTATCGTCAGGAGCGGATGTTTTCTCGGACCCCGATCAACGCTTTCGATATACGGAGGAAGAAAAAAAAATCATTCAGGATAAAACGACGGGAACGCTCAAAGAGGTCAAGTTAAGCATTAACTGGCAAAATGGTCGAAAGACCAATACTCTTTCGGTGACGACAAATCTTTTTGATGTCCCGCAAAGTGAATGATGAGGTTAAGTGAAAATACAAATCAATAATATTCGGGATTGCGTTCAACTATTCGAGAGGCAGGGTTTTACTCTGATCGAACTTCTTTTGGGGATCGTCATTTTTTCAATCCTGTCTTTGAGTCTGTATAGTTCTCTGTGGAGCGGTATTGAGGTTCAATCCCGTTCCCAGAATGTGAATCAGATTTATCGGGAAGCGCGATGGACTCTGGATAAGATCGCGAAGGATATCGAAAATATGACGGTTTATCAATATGGCGATGCCCAAGGCAATAAAACGTCTCTTTTCTCGGGAGGACCGGATGAGTTAAATCTGGCAGGTCTTTCGTCAACGGGGATCAAAGTTATAAAATATTCCCTGCAAGAACCGCCGCATGGATCTATCAAAAAAGTGATTATCGGCGACCGCTCAAGCAAGCAGCCCAGTGCGATTGTCGCAAATTATCGGCAAGAACAGCATTCTTTTCAAATCGTGAGAGAAGAAAGGCCTTTTGCCGCAAATGATCCGTTTCTCTCTGAAAGCCAGGAAGAGGTCGATGTCTTGAGTATCCATTTAAAACAGGGCGGCCTGACTTTTTATTACGGTTATCTTGATAAAAAAGATGAAAAGAGCATGCAAATCAACTGGAAGGAAAATACCGAGGATGATTTGCCAGCGGCCATTCGCGTTAAGATGGTTTTTTCTTCAGCGGACGAGAAAAGCGAGGCAGTCGAATTCACCAAAGATATTTTTATCCCGATTGTTTTTGCTAAAAAGGGCAGTTAAATATTAAGTCTTTATTGACCTTCATACTATCTTGGGTAAGGAAAAGGCCAATAAGAGTCCCGCCGGTCTCGGCAGGTTATGGATTGGAATTTTGATCATGGCACGGAAGTTATTGAGCTTCTCTCTAGTAAAAAAAATGTTAAATCTCCCCACTCCGTCAAGAGCAGCAGGGGGAGATTTAACATTGGGAAAGAAAAGTTCAATAAACACGCGCTTAAGTTCATCTTCGGGATTAATTTTGATCGTTGTTTTGTGGATTTTGATGATACTCACTGTGTTAACCGTGGGCATCGGCCGCATGGCAAGCGTTGAGGTGGCGCTGTTAAAACATGCTTTAGGTCAATTAAAAACAAAATACATCGGCTGGGGAGCTGTTTCTTATGCGTTTTATCAGATCAAACGCGATATCCAGGATGAAAAGACCGGCAAGTTCGATTCTCTTTATGAATGCGGTCTGAAACTGGACGAAGACAAAACGCAGGAGGACCTTTTCAAAAATATTCCTTTGGGAGAGGGTTTTTTTAAGATAAGCTATCTCCTGAAAAATAAGAACAAAGAGGAAGAGGTTTTCGGTTTTCAGGATGAGGAGAGGAAAATCAATCTCAACGCAATTACCGTCGAGAATTATTCGATCCTGCATAATTTGATTGTTGATCTTGATTTTGACGAAACAACCGCGGAAACGGTGGCCGCTTCGATTGTGGATTGGCATGATCAGGATAGCCAGGTGACCAATAACGCGTTCGGAGCTGAAGAAGATTATTATCAAGGCTTGGCGAATCCGTTTCATTGCAAGAATTTGCCGTTTGACAGTATCCAGGAATTATTTTTGGTCCGCGGGATGACTCCGGAATTATTTGATCGCCTTAAAGATTATGTGACGGTATTTCCCAAGGACGCCCCGGTCTTGCTGGTCAATCTCAACACAGCGCCCGAGATCGTCGTCCGTGCTTTAGCCAGAAATTTCAGCGGGATTCGCACAAATACGGAATTGGAAGACGCGGACAGCCTGTCCCGAAAATTAGTGACCTATCGCGCTGGCGACGACGAAAAAGAAATGACCCAGGATGATCGAACAATTGATATGAATAATTTGGGATTAAATGCCAAAGAGCAAGTGATCTATCTTGCTTTAGAAAGAAACAGCACACAGGTTTCTCATTATTTCCGTTTGAAGATTGCCGCGGTTCATGAATTGTCCGGCGTTTCCTCGGTGATTGAAACCGTGATCTTTCGCGATAATCTCTCAATATTATCGTGGGAGAGGGAATGAGTTTATGAAAGAAGATAAAATAACGACATTAGAGATAACCGATACGCATATCAAGCTGTTTCAATCCGATCAAGCCCAGAGAGGAAAAAATATAACTTATCGGCATATCCGGAAGATTGCGGGTCTTTCCGACCAGGAAATTTCAGAAAGATTAACCCGGATTTTTAAGGATAAAAAAATTGATCCTAACCAGCTAATCTTCATTATTCCCCGCCGCTACGGGACGTTGTTATATTTGGATGTTCCTTCGCATCATCCGGATGAAATCCAGAAGATCATTGGCCATCAAATTGTCAACAAAGTGCCTTATACCCGGGAAGATGTCGTTCATGAATATTTGATCTTAGAAAAAAATTCTTCTGGTTATAGTAAAGTTTTGGTCGTGGTTGTTCCTAAAGAAACAATCGATCGATATCTGCATATTTTGACTCAAGCGAGCATCCATCCCAAGATTGTCACATTGAGTTCGATTGGTTTAAAATATTGGTATTCCAATCAGCATCGTCCGGAAAATGAAAAAAATTTATCGGTGGAGCTATTGGTCAGCATTGACTTCAGCCATAGCGAGTTGTGTTTTCTTGAAAAAGACAAGTTGCTTTTTTCAAGAGAAATCAATTTTGGATCTCAGGATATAAAGGGAGATCCTTTATCCATAGAATATTATTCATCTTCCGAGGGAATTAATGAAGCGAGCCGAAAATTGGGTGGCGGTGTTGAAAGATCCGGCAACATGGATGGGCTGCCGGGGTTTTTAAATCAAATTAACTTAACCATCAAAAGTTATTATAAAGAAAGAATGGGCAATGATATTGCCGGGATTCTAATTCTTGCGAATAGTCCGGCAGCGACCGGCTTGGTTGACCGGATAAAAAATGATTATCAAATCCCGATAGCGATCGTTAACCCCGAACATGGTTTTGGCGCAAAAAAAAATGATCCAGTCCCGGAGGAACTAATGGATGACAGCATTGCGATCGCTGCGAATTTGGGATTACTGACGGCCCCGCTTAATCAACTTCTTAATCTTTTACCGTCTGAGGTGACGGCCAATCGCCAATCAACCCAGAGAAAACAACAATGGATTACGTTGGGTTCTTATTCGGCCGTGATCTGTTTACTCCTCTTTCTGATCGGCGGTTTGCAATGGTTTAAAAATAAGGATTACGTGGAGCAGTTAAAGAATAAAATCAAGGACGTGAAGCCCCAGGTGTCGTTGGCTGAAGAAAAAATCAGGCGTTTTGAATTTATCCAGGAAAAATTGAAGAATCGAATATTGATGGATGATTTTATTTATGAAATTCACAAGATTATTCCGGAAGGGATTACGTTAAATGTATTTGATTATGATCCTAAAGGCGTGCTCACGCTGGAGGGTGTATCCCAGGAAGGGGTGAGCGTTAACAGCTTCCAGAATAATATGGTCAATTCGCCGTTGTTTAAAGAGATCACGCTGGATTACGCGACGAAAAGAAAAACAATTACCGGGGAGTTCACGTATTTTAGAATTATTTGCCAGGTCAAGAATCCTTCGACGGGCCCTTCCAAAACACATGGCGAAGTTAAGAAGGCCGGACAACTGGAAGAACTGGATAAAACAATTTTTAATTAAGAGACGATGAGATGAGACCATTAAGCATAAGAGAAAAGCAAATTTTGGTGGTATGCCTTGGGACTATTTTAGTTTATTTTTTTTATAACTTGGGCTATAAGCATTTAAAGGATCTTTCTGGTGATATCCGGCAAGAAGCCATTGCCAATGAAAAATTATTGAAAAAAAATTTAAGAGTCATTCAGAGATGGAAGACGCTTTCTCCTGAATACGAAAGCTATTTTCAGATGTTTCAGCAAAAGGCCGGGGAAGGAGAAGAGATGTCCGCAATTATTTCTCAGATCGAATCGATCGCCAATCAGCTGAATATCCGTTTGTCGGAAATAAAACCGCGTAAAGTCAAGAATGCCGACTTTTATAATGTTTTTCCGGTCAACCTGACATTGGAGTGTAATTTACAGCAGATATCGGAAATTTTATATATTTTGCAGACACCGCCGTATCTTTTTGATATTGAAGAATTTCATTTGGAAAAAAGATCTTCTCAGGAGCTGTTATTACAGGCGCGTTTGGTTGTAAGCCGCACATTGATTCCTGATTAACAATATATTATAGAAGATACTAATTTAATATTCGAAAATTTATACTAGAATAATCATATCAAAATTTTTTATCTTTTAATTATGGGGATGATATCTCCGCGTTACAGAAGGATCTACCTTTGGATCAGCGATTATGCGTTTTTTCAAAATTTTAAATATTTTTTTTATCCTATTATTGGGTATATTGGTTTCGTATGCGGTCTCGCAATTCTGGGTGCCGGGAAAAAAATTGGATCAAATTAAAATCACCCAGGATCATGTTCAGAATAATTCAGTTGAAAACGATGCAGCGCTTAGTTTGGGGAATATAAAGCCATTCAGTTTTTATTCCGAGCAGATTCAGAAAAGAGACATTTTTCAACTTTATGTTCCTGTCTTGGAACAAAAGCCGGTAGACACGGAAGTTCTGCAGGAACAGATTGATCCTCAGAATGTCCATAATCCTACTGAATTCGTTCAGAACTTGAGGCTGGTGGGGATTGTATTAGATCAAACGCCGGAGGCGATCATCGAAGATCTGCAGACCAATGAAACGCTGTTTCTTCATAAAGGCGATCAGATTAGAGAGGGCGTCATTGAGGAAATTCAAGAAAGCAAAGTGGTTTTTAATTATTACGGACAGCATGTTGAAATTATTCCATAACAATAAGATGTTTTCGGGAAATAAAGCGACAAGAATCAGGTTTCTTGGGATTTTTGGGCTTATTCTATTTTTTCTCGTTTACGGTCATCAGGATTATTTAAAAGCCGACGATGAGCAACTGGCAGAAACGACAGATATAAATCAGTTTGAACAGCAAGTCAGGGATTTTAAACAACAAGAAGCCGAACCGGTTAGTTCCCCTGAATTCCCGGATTATAACAATAATATGAATAATACGCCTGAAGAGTTGATCACGAATAATCAGCCTGCCACGGTAGTCCCCGAAAATCAAAAAAATTTGAATGACGCCTCGCCGTTTCCTGTTGTCAAATCAAACGGCAAAGATTCTCGTATCATCGATGTGATGGAATTCAAGAACCTGGATATTACCGATGCGTTAAAGTGGATTTCGCAAAAAAGCGGACTCAATATCGTTACGGGACCGGGTGTTCAGGGGAAAGTAACGATTTATTTGAAAAACGTTGAAGTGAGGGATGCGTTGAAAATTATTCTTGATACCCAGAATTTAGCTTTTTGGGAAGAAGGCGGAATTATAAAAGTTATGATGGCGAAGGATTTTCAGTTGAATTACGGATATCGGTTTGGCGAAAATGTCAAAACCCTGGTGATCCCTTTATCCTATGCCGATGCCACAGAGATCTCGATTGTTTTGAATCAAATGAAAAGTATTATCGGTAAAGTGATCGCGGACAAGAATTCCAATTCGATCATATTGATCGATATCCCGGAAAAGGTGGATAGTCTGGATGAGTTTATTAAAAAAATTGATGTGGAACGCACGACAGAGATTCTTGACCTGAGTTACGCCCAGGCAGAGGAGATTTCGAAGAAGATCCCGGAGTTCTTAACCAAAAATATCGGCAAGGTCGATATTGATACGCGATCGAATAAATTGATTGTCACGGATATTCCGGAGAAAATGCCGTTGATCAAAAAGATTATCGAGGCCATTGATGTTAAAGAAAAGATCGTGCTGATTGAATCGAAAATTATTCAGGTTGTGCTTAGCGACCGTTATAAGATGGGAATTGATTGGCAGGCGATGGTCGCCAAGTATCACAATTTGCAATTTACAAATAGTTTTGACATTCTGGACAGTACTGATAAGCATGGAAAAATCAATATAGGAACTCTGTCCGATGATGGATATGAAGGTTTTATCGAAGCGTTGAGCACCATGGGAACGACCGATGTGCTCTCAAAGCCAAGCATTACCGTCATGAACAATAAAGAAGCCAAGATTTTAGTCGGTTCCACGGAACCTTATATCACCAGTACGACTGTCACGCCTGCCAGCGGAGCCACGACCACTTCGGAAAGTGTAAACTTCATTGAAGTCGGGGTCAAATTATACGTGACCCCGACGATTCATAATAACGGATTTATCACAATGAAAATCAAACCCGAAGTAAGCTCCGTCTTGCGTTCAATCTCCACCAGCAATAATAATACAATTCCGGTCGTTGAGACTTCTGAAGCCGAGACGACGGTGATGGTGAAAGACGGGGTGACGATCGCGATTGGCGGGTTAATGAAGGATGAAAAAATCAAGACCGTCAAGAAAGTTCCGGTGTTGGGAGATCTTCCGCTTTTGGGCGGCGCGTTTAGAAGCAAAGACAACAGTTTGACCAAAACAGAACTCATTATCTTTTTAACCCCGCGTATTATCTCGGGTGAAGAAGATATGAAATAATAAATGGATTGATCGTTTTGAATGCCCTCTGTTCGGCCCAGTTTTTCAATTTTTGCTCCGGGAAAATACCTGCCAGTTTTTCTGTCGTTATTTAAGCTAAAGAAATTCAATCTCCAGGATGGTTTTTAGACGTCCATGGATGATGAGAATATCGATTGTAAAAATAATGGACTGAAAATATAATGAAGCGGTATTCGGGCTGTTTATGAATTTCCCGTTGGTTTTATTTACATGAAATGGAAGGAGACAATTCGTCGATGAATCGAATATTCCGGTTAAAATTTATTTTGTTTTTCTTTTGTTGTCTAAGTTTGATGACAGGTGGCTGCGCGATGATGTCGGATCTGAATCGAGAAATGACCCATGACGGATCGGCGATACAAATCGGCATGTCCCAGAATGACGTTAAGCAGATCATGGGGGAGCGCGTCATTATCGGATACGAAAAGAGTAAAGAGAAAGCCGATCAGTTCGTTCCCATTACGTTGCAGAATCCTTATCGTAGCGAGGTTTTAAAATCGCATGGGACAACCTACGAGATATTCTTTTATTTTACTTATTTGAAGCACGCTGACGGGGTTATTACCGACGATGAATTGACGCCGTTGGTTTTTGAGAACAATAAGCTGATAGGAAAAGGTTGGAAGTTTTTAGAAGATCTCAAGAACCAATAACGATTTCCGGCATAGATTTTGATGGAACGAGCGGTTGGATTCAAGGAGGAGTGTCAAACAAGATCGTGGTAAAGAAATTTAACGCTTCATTATTGTCTCCTTTGGTTTCTATCTATGAGAATGAACGACCGGTTGATTGGTCAAAACAATTCGGCCGGAAAGGTCCCATGATCGTTGAAATTGGTTCTGGATTGGGAGAGTTTATTGTGCATCGGGCAGAACAATTTCCCAAACAGAATTTTGTCGGAATAGAATACGATTGGCCGAGGGTCTATAAGACGCTGCGGAGAATATCCCGTTTTAATATTAAAAATGTACGTTTACTGAATGTAGACGCGCGGGTTGTTTTCGAGAGGTTGTTCCTTCCGGTGACCATTGACAGTGTTGTTGCGCTGTTCCCTTGTCCATGGCCGAAGAGATCGCACATCAAACATCGTTTATTTAATCGAGAATTTCTTCAGTTAATTAATAGCCGTTTAGCGGATCATGGAGAGTTGAAAATTGTCACGGATTTTTATCCCTATCTGGAATGGATCAGCGATGAAATCCCTGCGCAAGCTTTCCGTTATTCTGAGAGAAAAATTCCGCCGCAGTTTGATACGAAATTCGAACGCAGGTGGCAGGGCCAGGGACAAAATGAGTTTTGGGAATTGTTGTTAACAAAGCAATCATCCGTTGCGATCCCGTTAAAGGAGGACATCATATTGAAAGAATTTTCGATTTCCCATTTTAATGCGCAGTCTTTAACATTGGTTGATGAAAAGAAAGACGCGGTTATTTTGTTTAAGGAACATTTTTTCGATTCGCGAAAATCCCGGGCGATGATCCACGCTATCGTCGTAGAAAAGAATTTAACGCAACATTTTTGGATCGCTGTTGTCAAGCAATCCGATCACTGGATGATTAGACCGTTGGAAGGGTGTCTTTTTATCCCTACCCCGGGGATTCAAAGGGCTTTGGAATTGGTCCGGGAACAATCGAGCATTTCATAATCTGTTTTTCAAAATATGCGCAGGATAAGATATTCTAGAATTTTATTTATTTGGATCTTTCTTTATATATTTTTGGCGGTCAGCTCCACTGAGTCGGAGGCGAGGGTTTTATCTAAATCGAGGGGCAAAAGGAGATCTAAACCCCACAGCGTTTCAGCCAAGTCGGCTTTTTTTATTAATTCATCCCGACAAAAGCGGTTGTATTCCAAAAATGCCTATATGAAAGTCCAGCCGGCCAGTACGACGAAAGTCATGACCGTTTTGTTGGTCATGGAGCGGTTGGACCTTAATAAAGTCCTTATAGTGTCTGCGAATGCAAGCAATGTCCAGCCGAGTAAATTGCATTTAGTCCCGGGAGAGCAGTATAAAGTCAAGGATTTGCTTTATGCGGTATTATTAAATTCGGCCAATGACGCCAGCATTGTCTTGGCCGAGGCCGTGGCTGGTTCAGAGGCGGAATTTGTTAAGCTCATGAATGACCGTGCCCGAAGATTAGGTGCGCGGGAGACGAAATTTTCTAATTCCAACGGACTCCCCACGAGAGGGGTTAGTCAGTACACGACGGCTTATGATATGTATCTAATTTTCCGGGAGGCTTTAAAATACGATTTTTTCAGAGAAGCTATTACTTATAAGTTTAAAACCATTTACTCTCAGCGGGGACGCCGGATTCCGCTGAGAAGTCACAACAAAATGTTGTTCACCGATTGGGGAAAAAATATTTATGGGAAAACAGGTTATACGAGAGCCGCTCAATCTTGTTTTGTCGGTTGTTTTCTTAAACAAAAGGATATCTTTATCATTACTGTTTTTGGCTGCAATAAGCGCTGGGAAGATATCAAATATATTTTAAAGACGATCGGTAGATTTCCTTTATAGGTGTTGATTTTCATCGGAGAATGGTGATTTGGGGAAGGAAAACAACAGATGAAAATGATGGTCGGGATACAAGTATAAAATTAGAAAATCTATTGAAATGGAATTATTTCCAAAGTAGAATAATTCACTCATATATTTATAATTTTGTAAGGAGGTATAGAGGCTTTAATCCTTAATTTATGGATGATTTTTTACAAAAAGCCTTCATCGTTCTCTTCGGAGCAATTGGGGTTGGCATTTTTTTCCTGATCATATTATTAAAACTTGATATTATGACGAAGAAGGCGGAAGCCGATACGAAGAATTTTTCCGCTGAGGCCGATTGGGAAGGTTATCTATACCAGAAGACAGCGAGAGAAGTCTTAGCAAAAAAAGATCCCAAAGACCATACGGCTGATCATAAGAAAAGTGATATCAGCGAATTGAAATAATTTGAAACGTTCGAACGTTTTCTCTTTTTAAGAGAAGGCGGTTGAATTTAACATTTGTATTGTTATTTTAAACAGGGATTTTTAGTTTTATTAAAAGAAAGGATCTCGTCGTGGAAAAGAGAATTTTAACTTTGATGATGGTAGTTCTCATGGGGATAATTATCGGGGTTACGGTCGCCGTCCAGAAAACAACGCACCCGGTGATGATTCAACAATTGACCGAAATTAGCCGTTCGCTAAAGAGCATGGAACAGCGATTAGTCTCGATTGATAGTCAGATGAATGATATTTCCAAAACATTTAAAAATCTTCAATTTCCAACTCAACGGGTCATGGGCCAACCCTCCGGTGCTCCGGCTGCTGCTCCGGCGGAAGATTTTAGTAAAGTATATTCAATTCCTGCGGGGGATTCTTTTGTCAGGGGCAATAAAAATGCCAAGATTACTATTGTTGAATTTCTTGATTTTCAGTGTCCGTTTTGTCAGAGGTTCCATCAGCCTATCCTTGAAGTACTCAAAGCTTACCCCCAAGATGTGAATTATATATTGAAAAATTATCCTTTACCCTTTCATCAACAAGCCAGACCCGCCGCTAAGGCGGCCCTTGCTGCCGGGGAACAGGGCAAATATTGGGAAATGGTCGATTCCCTCTTAGAAGTCGGGGTAAATCTCAGTGATGACGGATTTAAGGATATCGCCAAGAAGGTGGGTTTAAATGTCGATAAATTCATGAAAGATTATAAAGAAAACGACGCACGATGGGAACAGACCTTGAATAATGATATGACTTTAGGGTCCCAAGTCGATGTCCGGGGAACGCCATCATTCTACATTAACGGTCGCAAGACAATTGCGAGAGATCTAACTGCTTTTAAAGCAGAGATAGATAAGATCCAGAACAATAAATAATAGACATCTTTTCTTTAATCCTCTCCTCACCTATAAAATTGGCTAGTACCCCGACAGTTTTGTTTTTGTCTGTTGATTTCCTCATAACGTATAGAGGAATCAGCAGACAAAAACGAGTTTGTCGGGGTACTAGCACCGTGTTCCCTAAATTGGGTATAGTAGAACACGGCACTGTACATTGTTTTCCTTAAGAGGAAGTTATTTGTAATTTTGGTAACAATGTACTAGGAAGCAAAAAGAGGTTGCATAAAGCCGTTTTTATAGTATATTATTCTCCTTATTATCAAACCGTTTTTCATTTCATTTTACCTACGATAGAATAGATTTGAATTTCGCACAGGAGGATACAATGACTAAAGTCGGCGGGACAACAAAAAAATTTTACAGAGAAACCCGTGGTGTTAAGGTAAGCGGGGGACAAACTGTTAAAGCAGGAACTGTGTTAACCCGAAGAGGCGATCGCTGGAAACCTGGAATCAATGTTTTGGGCCTCACGTTGCTCACCGCGGGTTGTGAAGGTGAAGTTTATTTTACTAAAAAACGAGGCAATTACAGAAGAGCAGTGACTTTTATTAATATCCGGCCACTTAAAACCAAATAAATTATGTGTGGTATTATAGGTTATGTCGGTAGCAAAGAAGCTGCCCCGATTCTTCTGGCTGGTCTCAAGAAATTGGAATACCGCGGGTATGATTCAAGCGGTGTCGGAATCGTCAGCTCTGGCGACGGCAAAATTTCTGTCCGGAAAAGCGAAGGGAAAATTCAGAATTTAATTCATCTCATTAAGACCCATCCGATCCCTTCCAGCAGTATAGGTGTTTCCCACACACGCTGGGCAACCCATGGTGTTCCCAATCGCGTTAACGCCCATCCCCATTCCGATTGTTCCCACAAAATCGTCGTTGTTCACAACGGGATCATTGAAAATTACCAGGAACTAAAGGAATTTTTGGTCAGTAAAGGGCACAAGTTTGTTTCTCAAACAGACACCGAGGTGGTCGCCCATCTGATTGAAGAATTTAATCATAAATATGAAATCAAGGAAGCCGTCAAAAAAGCCATCCAGCAGCTCAAAGGGGCTTTTGCGTTGGGCATTATCACAGCTGAAAAACCAGACACCCTCATCGCAGCTCGCGTCGGGTCTCCTTTAATCATTGGCGTCGGAAATAAAGAATATTTCATTGCCTCTGACGTGCCTGCCATTTTAGACCGTACAAGAAAAGTTATTTACTTGCAAGATAATGAAATGGCTTTTATCAAACGGGATTCTTTATCCTTATTTGATTTTCAAGGAAAGGCCGTTAAGCCCAAGATCACAACCGTCTCTTTTAATATCGGATCGGCCCAGAAAGAAGGTTTTCCGCATTTCATGCTCAAAGAGATCCATGAACAGCCTCGGGTTTTGCGTCAGATGCTGACTTCCCGTATCAAAGACGATCACGTTGTCTTGGAAGGGCTCCATTTAAGCGAGAAAGAGTTGAAGAGTTTTAATCAGATTATTGTTGTGGCGTGCGGAACGGCTTATCATGCCGGAATGGTTAGTAAATATATCATCGAACAGCTCGTGCGTATTCCGGTTGCGGTCGATGTTTCCAGCGAATTTCGTTATCGGTCTCCGATCGTCAGCGCAAAAACTTTGATTGTTGCGATCAGTCAATCCGGGGAAACCGCCGACACGCTGGCAGCGGTCAAAGAGGCTAAATCCAAAGGCGCCAAAGTCATTTCCATTTGTAATGTGGTGGGGTCTTCTTTGGTGAGAGAATCCAACGGTGTCCTTTATACGTTTGCCGGGCCGGAAATCGGGGTCGCTTCGACCAAGGCTTATACCGCACAGTTGTGTATGTTATATTTATTGGCGTTGAAGCTGGCGGTAATCCGAAAGACATTATTACCGGAAGAGGTCGAAAAAATGATCAAAGAGTTGAAACATATTCCCTCTGTGTATGAGAAGATTTGGGAGAAGAAAACGGCTGTGGCCAAGATCGCCGCGGTGAATTCCCATTTCGGCTGCTTTTTATTTCTGGGAAGAAATATCAATTTTCCTTCGGCCTTAGAAGGGGCGTTGAAATTAAAAGAGATTTCTTATATCCCAGCGGAAGGTTATGCCGCGGGTGAAATGAAACACGGGCCCATCGCTTTGATCGATGAATATCGCGCCGTTGTCTGTATCGCTGTTTATTCTGAGGTTTATGAGAAGATGATTTCCAATATGCAGGAGATCCGCTCGCGCAAGGGAAAGATTATCGTGATTGCGACTCAAGGGGATGACCAGATCAAACAGCACGCCCATCATGTCATCTCTGTTCCTGAAACCAATCCGCTCTTAAGTCCGTTGGTCGTCGCTTTGCCTTTACAATTGATTGCTTATTACATAGCGGTTAAAAGAGGCTGCGATGTAGACCAGCCCCGCAATTTGGCCAAGTCTGTTACGGTTGAATAAATTATTCTGATTTGTCAGCTGAAATAAAAAATGTTGTATATCGTTTCCACTCCTATCGGCAATTTAAAAGATATTACTCTTCGGGCCATTGATGTTTTACAAAAAGTTCACTTGATTGCGGCCGAAGACACCCGCCATACAAGAATTTTAACCGGCCATTATCAGATCAAGACCCCGATCACGAGTTATTTTGAGCACAATGAAATGAGAAAGGCCGATTATTTGATTGGTCTGTTGAAAGAAGGGAAGGATGTCGCACTCGTTTCCGATGCCGGGACCCCGGGTATTAGCGACCCGGGATATCATTTGATCCGTTTAGCTCAAGAAAATAATATCCCTATGACGGTTATCCCCGGCGCATGCGCTTTGATCGCCGCGTTAACCTTGTCGGGCCTGCCAGCGGATCGTTTTATCTTTGAAGGCTTTTTGCCGGTTAAATCAACGGCGAGAAGAAGAAAGATCGAAGAATTTAAAATGGAAAAACGGACGATTATATTTTATGAATCCCCTTATAGGGTATTAAAAACATTAAAGGATATAGAAGAAGTTTTAGCGGATCCTTGTATTGTCTGCTTGAGAGAAATCAGCAAAAAATTTGAAGAGGTTAAAAAGAATAAGGCGAGCGAACTCATTGAATATTTTTCGCACAAAAAGCCTTTAGGAGAATTTGTTTTTTTAATTGGTGACAGGCACTATTTTTAGTAGAATTTATCTCATAAATAACTTTTAACGAAGTTCATCTCCGATAAAATATTTCTAGGAGGTGAGCTTATGGATCTTAAAGACGAGCAATGGGCAATCATAGAACCATTAATACCAAAAC
>JAHFFY010000008.1 GCA_023247705.1 Candidatus Omnitrophota bacterium
CCCGGTCAAATCGCTTCTTCTTTTTTTCGTTCCCCTCCATTGGACACCTCCACTTTTTGAGATGGTCTTTATACTAAAACCATCTCTTCGTTGTGTCCACTTTTTCGGGGGAAGATCATCCCAATACACCTTCTTCAGAAACTTAAACTTCTTCTTTAACTCTCTACTTGTATTTTTCTTGATGGTCTCAACCACATACGACCCTGAATATTTCGCCGGAAACTCCACGCTCACCTGCACGTGATCGGCTCCAAACCCTATTACTATCAATTCCCAATCAGGATAATATTTATGCACTTCCAATATCTTTATCCGTAAATAACTCTTTACTCCTTCCACCAATATTTTTCTCTTAAACCTCGTCAACCAAACTATATGATACTGTACTCGATATGCTGCATGGGCGCTCTTTTTTATTTTCATGCCCCAATTATATCATCCCTTTTTCACGATTCAGAAGTTGCTCTCATCCCCGCCTTAAAAGAAAGGCGGGGAATTCCCGCGTTATTAAAGAACGATTAACGTCGCTTGCGAAATTGTTTCTCGCGAAAAATTTCCGGAGAAGTTCCAAACGCCGTCTTGAATACTTTACAAAAATATCCCGGATCATCGAATCCACAGGCATAAGAAATTTGACTTATGGTTGGCCGTCGATCTTTGAGCAGTTTAGCCGCCCGATCCATACGCAATTGATTTCGATATTGCGCAAAGGTGGTCTTTAATTCCTTTTTAAAAAGACGGCTCAGGTAATGGTAACTAATCCCGCTATCCAAAGAAACCTCTCTCAAGGAAATATTACGATGACAATTTTCTCTAATATATTTCATTGCTTTATTTAGGATGACCTGGCGATGCGTGAGATCGCTTCCCTTAAATTGGCTCAGCAGATTAATTTCGTTTTTGATGATGTAATTGACGAACTGCATTAGCAACCCCGCAATCGAACCCATCTGGGAAACATCCAAACGAAACGATGCGTTTTCACCGGTGAATAAAACTCCGGCCACTTCCTCTTTTAATATCAGCGGGACTAGAATCTTTTTGAATCCAGCGGAACACGTGAAATATTGAGGTTTTCTTTCGTTAACGACCTGATTCAAGAGTTCCGGATTAATTTCTGTGCAATTTTTACAGTTGACCGGGCAGGCGCAGGCCTTGAGATTTAAGGATCTTTTTACTGCAGAAAATTTATTGTTTTTTGAAGAGCCTTTTGGAGAAGAAGCAGATTGGAGCAATGTGCCATCGATTTTACGGATCTGCAATTCGAGACCGCATAGTTTTTGGAATAAAGCCTGGAATTGTTTTAGGATTTCTGTTTGCTCAAAATATTCTAAGAAATAACCGACTGTCATGATAAATTATTTTTCTATTACGATTCCTAATCTTTCAGACTGACAATCTAAATTCCAGAAACTTTTATTTGATTCCGCATCAAAAATAAATTTGAGGAAACCTTTATACGCTTGACAATGAAATCTGTCAACAGGACAACATACGACAATCTAGGACAGCCCAAGAATTGATCAAATTTATCGACGAGATATTTCGGAGTGAATTAAAAAAGATTTTAAAAAATTATTAGAATTGCAGAACAATTCTTTGATTTGAAGTTTTCAGCGTGGCAATTAACGGACTTTCGGGAAGGATATTCTTGCGGTCTTTATCTATAGAAACGGCGCTATTCAAATCTGATTTTAGCTGATCAATAAACTGCATATGATCCAATGAATAAAAATTATTGAAGATCATTAAAAATTCAACCAGATATTTAATGGCATTCTTCAAATTATCAAAAACGCCTACCGAAGAAGGGACAGAGGACAAGATCAGAACATCTTCTTCCTTATGAACATAATCTTTATCACCTAAAATACTGGAATGGGCAAAACGGGAGCAAAGGCGGAACGTATAGTCGTATTCCTCTAACAATTCATGACCAGCCATCTTCGCCATATCACGGATCGAATGTCCGGACCAAGTGATGAGCGCTTTATCGGATACGATCTGATATTTCTTTTTAAACTCTTCGACCTTTTCTGAGATGGCCCGGCTTTTCTTATAAAATTTTTCTTTGATTTCGTACGAGGCTTTTTTGATGCGCTGTTCTTCTTCGGGTAAGTAACGTTTAAAAATGATCCATTTATACTCCACGAATCTCACCGCCAGGCTGTCAGCGGTTTTAGGATTGTTCAAAATAAACTTTATAGCGATCATATTTTCAAGCAGACTGCGCAACAGTGTCGCAACATCTTGTCCATATCCTTTTGCGCACAGCAAAGAAATCGAAGAATATGTTTTGACCGCTCTTACCCAGAAAAACAGAAAGATCCTTTGGGACGGTGTTAAATCGCCTAAGCTCAAACCCCGTTCATTAAATTTTTTAGTCAGGAGATCACTGATTCGATAAGCATCTTCCCCTAATTTAAAAAGTTCCGGGTTGTCATTCAGGATTGCTTTCTGGACTTCATCCATTGTATTTGTTTGCACCCTATTCAGCAGAAACGTGGTTCCTCAAAGGATCCAATGAATCTGACAAAAGATCAGCGCAGATTATGCGGCGCGTCGATTTCCTTGTATAAAGTCAGTTCAATCGGTTGTTTGAAATATTCTTTTGTTTTAGCAAGTAAATTCACGATATATATTTTCTTCAGATGCTCATCCAATGCCTGACGATTCTGCCATTTCTCGTAAGAAATTAGATGGGTGGGATCATTGGAGGATTGAAAAACGTCATAGCGCAGACACCCCTTTTCTTTACGCGTCTGCTCTATGATCAAACCTATTTCCTTTTTAACCTTTTCTTCAACATCTTTTCTAACCTTTATGTTCGCGACAACTACGATAGAATCCGGCATCATGGCCTCCTCACTTCAGGTTTAAATATTTTCTTCCTTGCGCAAATGAACAACGCGCTGAGGAAATGGAATTTCAATCTTATGTTTCTGGAATTCAAGATAGATATTATTATTGATTTCAAACAGCAGATCCCAATAATCGGATTGTTTGCACCAAAGTCTTGCATAAAGATTAATACTCGAATCACCGAATTCTTCAATCCCTACTTTCAAAATTTTATTCAACGAAACAATACGCGGATTGCTTTTAATCATATCTTTCAAAACCTGCTGGGCTTTGACGACATCCGCATGATAGCCGACGCCAACTTTAATATCGAGACGTTTGAATGCCGAAAAATTATGAATAATCTCTCCAATAATATGTTTATTCGGAATAACGATGATGGTCTCATCCACGGTCTTTAAAATCGTTCTGGGCAACGTCATGTCCTCTACCTGTCCGATCTCTCCAGCAACTTCGATGATGTCGCCGACTTTAAAGGGTTTCGTAAAAATCAAGGTAATCCCTGCCGCATAATTGGATAAAACGCCTTGCAGAGCCAAACTGGTTCCCACGCCAATAACGCTTAAGCCAGCGATAAACGGGGCGATCTCGATGCCAAATTTACCCAACGCGATAATTCCGGAAAAAATAAAAATAATTAACTTCAAGCCATAAATAAGAAATTTGGATACGGTCACATCCACAAGGTGTTTATCCAAGAACTGTCTAAAGACCCTGGCGGCAAACCTTGCCACCATCCAGCCGATTACTAAAACAACAATCCCTCCGAACACCTGAAAACTATACTTAACAATCGCTTCAACAATCAGATTAATCAGTTGTTTGGCTGTGGATATAGGAGAAAAGATTTGTTCACTTTTTTCTTCCATGGCGAGGGCAAGGATCGGGAAAAAGGTCAGGACAAAACCGGTGGTCAAAAAACATTTCGATAGCCAATGATGTGTTTTTCTCATAAAAACTCCTAAATTTTAAATCAAATAAAAAGACAAGTTATTCTAGCCAAAATCAATTCGGTTCGCAACCACTTTTGTCAATACTTGCTTTATGTGTTATACTTTTGCTGAAAATGACCAATGAGAATGTTTCTTGTTCTTTCCCAAAGAAATAATAAAGTCAAAGGTAAACTACGTCGAAAGCGTAGGGCCCCTAGATCAAATGTCATCTATCTGATCCAGGGCGGTCGTCAAAAATCGATGACCGACAAAGCCTCGAACCTAAATCTCGCTAACTAGTACTTTGTCAAACCCATTTTTAATAGTTGATCCCTCTATACTTTGCAGGAAATCAATTATTAAAAACAAAATTGACAAAGTACTAGCTAGATATGGTTGTCCGGCTGCCGTAATCTTTAATAATAAAGATTCCGTTTAATCATCTTTCAGCCCTTCTTTCGCAGAATACCTTTGCGCAATATAAAGGGAAGAAAGATGAAAAAAAATTTTATTATCGCATTGATAACTCTTAGCCTATTAAACGGCGCACCCACTCAGTCCGCGGTTACGACTCAAGCCGTTTATAAAATATCGGTGACGATTCCTCCCCATGTGGATATCACCGGATTTGACCCTTTAGAGAAAGAAAAGCCTTCTCTTTCCCCTTCAGAAAATCAAATTAAAGAAATCACGACCGAAGAGACATTGCGCAATAACTTCCCTATTATATTAAAAACAACGACTATCAAATGAAGAATCCGTCAGGAATCTTCAGAGCGCCTCGATGGATATCCATCGGGGCGCAGTCCTTATTTGCGTAAATTTCTTAATCTGAAAAAGGATTATCGTTTTAATTTAAGCGGGACATGGAGAACATAGGTCGTCCCTTCTTCCAGATGGAAGGTATTCGAGATTTTAATTAATGGAAGATATTCCATAGGAAGAGAATTCACATCGATAAAAACGGTGTGTTGCCCCTCGGAGATATCATTAAAGAAATAAACGCCCTGAAAATCCGTGATGGTTGTTTCCCTATTATCCAGAGATATCTTAATCCGGGGAATGAGGACATCCTGGCTGTCCAATTGCCCATTATGATTTTGATCATAATAGACAACCCCATAAATCCCGGAATGCGACGTTAAGGGAAAATTGAATTTTTGCGTCTGGTGATGGAATATTTCTACATTTTCATACATTGAGGTAGAAACGATATATTTGTCCGGAACTGTTGCAAGATCCAAATCAATCGAAATCTTTTTCGCCCTCACCTTCTTCTGATACCATCCGGTATGATCACTCACCACGGTGCTGTTGCCTACTCTGATCGTGACCCCCGATACCCCCGGTTCATCGCGGTCCTGTATTTTATTTTGGTTCAAATCATTAAAAACCGTTCCCTCAATCGTTCCCACCGGACTCCAGTTAAAAGGCAAATCCCAGGACGAGCGGATCCCCCAGCGGATATCGGCTTCATTGTAAGCGCTGCGGCTGGGACTCTCGGCCCAGACATTTCTCAAACGGGTATCAATAAAAAACTGGAAATCATCCGTCGGCCGAAAATTAAAACCGATATTTCCCGTCAAGCTATCTTCTCCGGCCAGGAAACTCAACAGGCTGTCCGCTTCCTGTTCGTTGCGGTAAAAAAGCCCCATATCCATCATCCAGAATTTACTTAATTCTTTGGAATAGTTCAACCCCGTTGAAAACACCTGCGGGTTTAAATGATCCCCGGACAATTTTTCTTCCAGCCAAGAATATTCATAATCGGCGAAATAGGATAAATTTTTAATGAGCGGGAGACGAAAACCAGCCGTTGCGGAATACCGGTCAAATTCCGAAGAAGGAGATAACGTAAAACGGCTTCTCTGATAGTTCACCCCGATAAACGTCGATAAATACCGATCGTTTAGAATACGAAACATCTTGGATAAAGTATTATTCAACCTGAAATTCCGATGAGGCGACAGGACGCCTGGGGTATCTTGATAATAAATAGAACTTCGCCAATTGGAATCTTGGGACAAAGCGACTCCGGCCGAAGTGCTCAAATCGTAATTCAGACTGTCCGGATGATCCTGGTTAGGCAAAAAATTGTCTTGATATAAATCGAGATTGGAATAAACATCAAAATGAGGACGGGTAAAACTCCAGACAGCGGTTCCTCCCACTTCTCCTCGATTGGCAGGAAAATTGGTCACCGTGACAAAATCTTTATCAATGTCTCTAAAATTCAAATTTAATCTGTTTTTCGGTGTCCCAAATTCAGTCCGTATTAAACCAGCAAAATTATCTTCATCATAGGCGAGTTCACTGGCTAAAAACGCTTTGGCGAATTTATGTTCCGTTACAACCGAATAAGCTCTCTTTTTTAAATAATCCGCTCGATGTGATCCATACCCTTGAGCATAATTAAGAGAATATTGATGTGAATCATGCGGGAACAAAGTCACCCTGCCTCCCTCAATAAACGATTCAACCCTTCCAAATGGATCTGAAGCAAGATACCCAAAAAGAAGACTCTCCCTTCCCCATAACACTGTATAATTAATGTTGCGATTAAAAGCTTCTGCGTTTAGAAGAACTCCTCGAAAATATTTTCCTTCCAAAGTCAAAGGAGAAAAAGCTTGAGAGGCGTCAAATCCTCTTATACTAAAATTTTTAAAATTCCCGATCTGACCATTCGTCAGGCCGACTGAATATCCTGTCACCTCGGTCGATTCGCCGAACCGGTTAAAAATCGTATACGTATCAAAATTGCCATACGGAGTATTTCCGGCAATATTGGTTATTTGGGTGAAATGTAGATTCTGCCGTTCGAGATTCGGTAGGTTATTTCCAATATAATAGGAACTCCAGTCCGAGGCATAACCGAATCGAAACGGCTCGATCACTTCATATTGCGCGGCCTTTTGTTGCGCTGGCGTCAGAATCTGCGCTGGGAAATTGACATTGACATTAAACGTCCATCGTCCCCGCGCATCCCAGACGTGCAGGAACGTGCCGCCTCTCAACAATCCGATGATTTTAATACGATTCGAATCAAGTCGCTCTACACTTATGAATTGCGGAGAAACCACCAAAAATTTTTCAATATTCTCGCCTTTAAGAGTAACCTCTTGCTGAATTTCCAGGTTTAAAGCCGTATCCGGCTGGGTCAACCAAAGTTCATCGTTTAAATCAATATCTTTACTTTGAATCGGTGCCGCCGAGACTGCCCCTGGGGATCCCTTCGCCTGAGCCCGAGGCGCTGGCCATTCTCCCATCGTGGATACGCTGGGGGCTGCTTGCTTTTTTTGTCTTTCTCCTTTTTTCGGGGGAAATAATTTTTGTTTGGTCGTTCCAGTGGTCTCTTCGGTGGGAACTCCGGGAGGAAATTCTTTCGTTTTTGTCTGAGGAAAAGGTTTTAGCTCAACGATATTGGATTTCAATTCGACAATCGCCACGCGTCCTTCCTGGATCCGCTTGACGAAATTGACCCATTGCCTCGGCTCATCCGAGGACGGATTGGCCAAATGAGCTAATTTAAAATACAAAATTGCTTTTTCGTATTGTTCTTGATTGATTGCGTCCTTACCTAAATCAATCAGCTCTTTAAAAGAAAGGGATTCTTCACCCTGACTATAAGCCGATAAAGAACAAAAAAAGAGAAAAAGAGTACAGACCAAAACAATGGAGAAAAATTTTTTTTGCATAATCACAGCTGTGCAGGTGAGCCTTACGGAATTTCTTTAAAAAATCCAGATCAATCTCTTTCTTCTAGGATCTTTGTTTCTGATGCGGATGATTTTGTAAAATCGATCTCTTTGACGACCGATTTTCCATCTCCCAGATCAAAGGTAATGACCATCGTATACTTCCCTAAAGAAAGATCCTGACTGAAATGCGCCCGGAACTTCGTTTTTTCTCGAGGAGGGATATAAAATTTCTCTACCTCGCCCCGGTCGACAACCACCCCATCCTTTCCCAAAATATAATAAACCCCGTTTGGAGTAATAATGACATCGCCCGTGTTTTCCAATTCTCCAACAACGGTATTTTGTTCAGCTGATAATCGGCCGACCCTGCCCTTCTTAATACTGTCGGTCGTTTCCAGAAAAAAAAGACTCCCAACGCGCGTGATGATCTGAACTCCATTGATATCTTTCATTTCCTCGGAAAAATTCTCAAAGAAAAGAACGCCATAATATCCGCCGTGCGCGTCTTCCGGGACTTTGATGGAATAGGAAATCTTCTTTTTAGATTTTGCCGGAAGAACAAAATCCTGCGGCGTAAAATGGACCCATTTCGCGATGGAGTTATCCATCGAACCGGCCGGCAAGAAATTTTTCTTCCCATCGAAAGGCGGGAGATAAACAAAATCTTCCCAGTAGGCCCTGACTTTCACATCTTGATCTGACGTATTATTGAGATTAATGATTCCTTGAGCAGAACCACCGGGGGCAACAGAGAACGAGACCTTGCCTTCTTCAATTAATAACTGAGCAAACACCGTCTGAAGAGGGAACAAAACAACATTAAAGAATAAACCAAGGAGTAAAAATTTTTTCATATTCTAACTTTAAGAGGGCAAGTATCCACTTGCCCTCTTCTTTCTATCAATGATTTCTGAACTTTTAACCGACAGATTATGTTGCCGTCGCTGAAATCAACAATGTCCCGGTATAACTCCCGGGCTTGTCGGCGTTTGAAAACACCTCTGATCCTGCCGGTTCCGCAGGAACGGCATTGACATCGCCGGTGTTAACACCAAGGTACATTCTAAGCCATCCTCCAGAGGTCTCAGTGGACGTGATGGCCTCTCCGCTAATATTCTTGAGCAGTTTTTTGGGCCCATGGTTTCCCATCAAGGCGTCGCTGGTGATATCGTTTCCATTCTGATCTTTGCCAACAAAAGTGGTTTTGGCGAAGGTAATGGTTGCCTTTGACCCCAAACCGCCGTGTGTTGTTCCAACGTTGGGATGGTTCGCACTCTCGGTATAAGTGATATTAGCGCTCGGACTCCCGGCTCCACCTGTGGCGACGACATCAATCGCAAAATAATGGTTGGGTAGATAAATATTGATATTCGGAGTAAAAGTCATCGGATCAAAACTGAGGCTCGATCCAGTAACCGAGGTGAACTGCTTAGTGTTTGTATTGACGGATGAAACGATGATCCCTGCTCCGGTTGCCGCCGGCACACTCGCCGATACAGTAAACGTCTGATCCACCGCAAAGGTCACTGGAGCTAGCACGAGTAATCCTCCGATCACCAGACCTAAAATCATTAATTTCTTTCTCATTTTGTTTCTCCTTTCGTAAGTAGCCAGTGAGATAGTTAAATAATTGTTTCATTCTAAAGACTTCTCACTGTTTTGCAACAACAAATACCAGTAAATATCAATAAATTTTATCCCTTCATTAAATTTCATTCAAAGAATACATAAACGCCGCCGTATATTCCCCGGCCTTCAATTCGAGAGACGGATCCAGTCTATATAAGACTTTAAACTGGGAAGACTCCCCCTTATTATTAGAGAAGAATACCGGGGCACTTCCTTCCGGGACGGTGCTAAAACCCGCAAATTCAATTCGCCCAGGATTATCTTTAAGCAGTTCCACCTTCATCGAAAACAAATCCGGCGCGATATTCTCTCCCGTCTGATTGGTCAAACGCGTCTGAACATTTTGGGTCACCATATACGGACGGCCCAGGTTCGAGAACACCCTGACATTAATCTCTTTCATTTGAGGCGTCGTGCCCGGAATGAGACCGGTAAAATGAACGCCTCCTTGCGGATAATCCACCTCCATGTTAAAGATCGGTGAAACATCAATTAGAAAATTGACCGGTATAATTTTGGAAAACTGTTCGCTTTCGACGACGTATCGTATTTGGCCCTGGTAACTGCCCGCTTTGGCATCAACAATTTTGTCTTTCTGAATTTCAAAGTTGATCGCAACTGAATCATTTTCCTCTTGCGAAGAATACACAAGAGAGCGTTTCTGGATGAATTCATTAAGATTCCCGGAAAATCCACCTCCTTTGTTTGTGGTGACACAGTTAATACTCGCAGGGTCAATGGGCTCACTCAAATCATTTTGCGGGGGCGTGTCCATTTCCTGAAAAATCCGGATCACCCCTCTATTGCCGGAAAACGAAAACTTAATGAAACCTTGATAATCGTTGCTTGTGCCCGTCCCCAAACGGATTACGCCTTTTCCTCCGGACGATTCAAGCTCAAAATTTTTATTTTCAGCGATATCCAGGGCGATATCCAAAAAAGCGTCCTGCAGGGAATTTCCCCCGATCGGTCTGACCGTGTAAATGATTTTCCCTAAAAAATTTCCCCCCTGAGACAACTGGTCTTTGTCGATCCGATAGATCACGGTGAATGAATCATCGTCCCCGTTAGGGTTCGAGGTGTAGAGGAGCTCTTCTCCATACGCTAAACTGGTTTCATTTTGGGCATATAACGTTCCCAAACTGTTTGAGCCGCTGAGCGTATAATTTTTGATAGCTTCTTGATCAAGGATCGTCCCTTTTTCATTGATCAAGGGGTTTTGAACGCGCTGAAAAACCTGATACTGTTGATGTTCATCCGAGGTAATGCGTAGACGCACTTCTTTGCTCACCACGGCGGAAGCGGAATCGATTGGACCGAAACGCAGACTGTTTCCCCCCTCCGAAGGATTAACGGACAAATTCATGGCGGCATATAAACTGGTAGGGGCCATCAGAAAGCTGCACAGCAGGATCGCGCAGGCGATGTCCTTTATTTCTCTCAATGCTAATGATTGATCTGGATTAGATAGAAATATCATGGATATATTATACTCGAAATCGTCTGATAAAAGCAAAAGAAATTCCGTACCCCCTGTCGGGACAACGGATTATTCTTAAATCTCGAAAAAAGGGTATATTCGCTTATAAAGGTTTTCGAAAAGGACGGATAATCAAACGTAAACCGCGATCATAGCTGAAATAACTCCACGTCCAATTGACAAAAACAACCAAGCGGTTGCGAAACCCCACTAAGGTCATCAAATGGACGAACATCCAGACAAACCAGGCCAATATCCCCTGGAATTTGACAAACGGAAGCTCAACGACCGCATGATTGCGGCCGACGGTGGCCATAACGCCGAGACTCTGATACTGGAAAGGAATTAATTCTTCGTTACGCAAAAGTCTGCTGAGGTTGTTCGCCAAGCAACTCCCCTGCTGAATCGCAACCGGGGCCAGCATCGGGTGACCATTTGGATTTTTCGCGGTGACCACCGCAGCGACATCTCCCAGCGCGAAGATGTTCGCATGGCCTGCGACCCGGTTATAACAATCGACCTTGATACGATTCCCAAACGAGGCTTTTTCCCCAAGCCCCGGGATCGACGCCCCCGCAACCCCCGCTGCCCAGATCACGCTTTGACTCAATAATTGTTTTCCATTCGAAAAAATAATTTTCTTCCCATCGTAAGACGTAACGCCGGTGTTGAGCCAAACATTCACATCAAACCGTTTCAGAAATTCTTCCGCCTTGATCGAAGATTGATTAGACATCGCATTCACCAACCGATCGCTTTTTTCAATGATATGGATCTGCATTTTATTGATGTCCAGTTCCGGATAATCGCGGGGCAGGATATGGTTTTTCAGTTCGCCCAAAGCACCGGCGGTCTCGATGCCCGTTGGTCCGCCGCCGACCACGACAAAGGTCATCAAACTGTCCCGTTCAGGTAAATCGACCGTCAATAACGCCTTTTCAAAATTCTGCAGCACGAGGCTCCTTAAATTTAACGCCTCCGGAATGGTTTTCATCGGGACCGCATGGGTCGCAACATCCGTCATGCCGAAAAAATTCGTCCGCGATCCGGTGGCGAGGATGAGATAATCATACTCGATCTCTCCGATCGAAGTTTCGATCGCGTTGTGCTCAGGATTGATCCTTAAGACCTCAGCCATACGGAAAATAAAATTGTTCTGATGTTTGAATATTTTGCGGATCGGAAAGGCGATCGAATCCGGCTCCAGGCCTCCGGTCGCCACCTGATACAATAACGGCTGAAACGTATGATAGTTGTTTTTATCGAGCAGGACGATTTGAATATCTTCCCGGCTCAATTTCTTGGCAAGTTCAATCCCGCCGAATCCGCCGCCGATGATCACCACTCTGGGCTTGTTGGTGACGCTGATATTAACCGGCATGGATCACTCCTTTTTCGCTGCTTCTTTGGAAAGCGGAAAAAAATCAATTTTATAATATTGTACACGGTTTGAATTCCTTGTCTAGTCCCCCGACAAACTCATTTTTGAATGGACCCGGAATGAGCGGAAGCCTGAGCGTCAGCAATTTGAAAAGAATAAATTTTAAGATTTAAGCTTTGGAGGCTATCTTACTCTTCATCATTTCAAAAACAATCGGAAGAAAAGACAGGAAAACAACGATGAGAATCACCCAATGAAGATATTTCTCGATATCCGGGATCAGAGAACCGACAAAATAACCGGCTAAAACAGTCAAGACCACCCATAAAACACCGCCGAAAATATTATAGAACACAAATTTCCTGTACTCCATCGCGGCCACGCCCGCCACAGCGGGTGCGAAGGTCCGCACGAGCGGAACGAACCGGGCTAGGACGATTGTTTTCGGGCCGTACTTGTTGTAAAAGGCCTGAGTTTTCTCGAGGTGTTTTCGTTTGAAAAAAAACGAATCCTTCTTGGCAAAAAGCAGTTGACCCATCTTACGGCCGATTAAATATCCGACTTGATCTCCGATGACCGCGCACAACGGAACCAAGGTCAACAACTGGGTCAGGCTCAAATATTTCGCCGCGGCGAATATGCCCGCGGTCACAAGCAGCGAATCCCCGGGCAGAAAAAATCCGACGAATAATCCTGTTTCCACAAAGACGATGAGACAAATCGTAACTAATCCGCCCCATTCGATGATCCCGCGGACATCATAAAGATTGTGAAAAAATTCGGATATGCCCATTCTTATCTTTCGTTTGATTCGATTATTGAGCTTTTTCTTTCCGACTCTAAATCTCTCGCTGGCGATACCGACGTTGGTGAGAGATTTAGAGTTTCGTTTAGTAGAAAGAAGCTCAATAACTGGGATCAGATTTTTCTTCGATGGTTTCCAGGAGGACCGTCACCTTATTCTTCAACACTTCCAGAAATCCTTTTCCTTTGGAATGAAAAACGGCATTGGAATCCTTCTCGCCACGAACCACAATTTTTCCCGGCACTAAGGTGGTCATCAGGGGGGCATGTTCAGCGAGGATCCCTAAATAGCCTATTTCTCCCGGGACGGTGATGGATTCAGCGCTGCCTTTATAAAGCGTTTTTTCCGGAATGAGGATATTAAGAAAAAATGACTTCTGCATGGAGATCAGACCGTTGCCTTTTTCAATTGCTCATTTTTTTCTAAAACTTCTTCAATCGTTCCCACCATATAAAACGCCTGCTCAACGACCTGGTCATGCCGTCCATCCAGGATTTCTTTGAACGAACGGATCGTATCTTCCAGACGAACATAACGTCCTTCTTTTCCGGTAAATTGTTCCGCGACACGGAACGGTTGGGAAAGGAATTTTTGGATCTTGCGCGCACGGTAGACGATCAATCGGTCTTCTTCGGAAAGTTCTTCCATCCCCAAAATAGCAATGATATCCTGCAGCTCTTTGTATTTTTGTAAGATCTCCTGTACCCCGCGGGCGACTTTATAATGTTCTTCCCCCACAATATGCGTCGCCAGAATCGTTGAAGTGGATGACAACGGATCCACCGCCGGATAAATCCCGAGCTCGGCAATCGAACGGGACAGTTCGGTCGTCGCGTCAAGATGGGAAAAAGTCGTCGCGGGTGCCGGATCGGTATAATCGTCCGCCGGGACATAAACCGCCTGGATCGAGGTAATCGATCCGGTTTTGGTCGAAGTGATCCGTTCCTGAAGTTCCCCCATATCTGTTCCCAAGGTCGGCTGATATCCGACCGCCGAAGGGATCCGGCCTAACAACGCGGAGACTTCAGAACCTGCCTGAGTAAAACGGAAAATATTATCGATAAAAAGTAAAACATCCTGATGCTTGTCGTCACGAAAATATTCGGCAACGGTCAGCGCCGAAAGAGCGACGCGCGCTCTGGCACCGGGCGGTTCGTTCATCTGTCCGTACACCAAAGATGTTTTGCCGATGACCCCGGACTCTTTCATTTCCCGAAACAATGCTGTTCCCTCACGGGTGCGTTCCCCTACTCCGGCAAATACCGAAAACCCGCCATGCTCCGTCGCAATATTATTGATTAATTCCTGGATTAAAACCGTCTTGCCGACACCTGCGCCGCCGAACAAACCGATCTTGCCGCCTTTGCGGTAAGGCGCCAGCAGATCAATGACTTTAATCCCGGTCACCAGAATCGCGCTGGAGGTATTTTGCTGGCTTAAGACCGGGGCCTTGTGGTGAATCGGCATAAATTTCTTGGCCTTAATCGGTCCGGCTTCGTCAATCGGGTCTCCCAGTAGATTCATGACCCGCCCCAGAGTCTCTTCCCCGACGGGCATCATCATTTCTTCTCCCGTATTCAAAACACTCATCCCCCGCACCAAACCCAGGGTATTATCCATCGCAATGGCCCGGACCACATTATTTCCCAAATGCTGGGCGACTTCCAAAGTCAAATTCCATTCCGAGGCATTGATGCAGGGATTCGTTGTCTTTAAGGCCGTATAAATCGGTGGCAGATTTCCCTCGGGAAATGCGACATCCACCACGGCCCCCAGAACCTGAGAGATGATTCCATTTTTATGCTGAGCCTGATTTGTCATTGATTCGCCCTTTCGTTATAGTTTCCGAGTTAGCGAGTTTAACGGGTTCACGAGTTGATTGGCCCGTCGCTCAATTCGAGAACGGTCTAATAAAGAACTCGCAAAACTCGTCAACTCCGAAACTCGCGAACTCTAGATCTAATTCTTCAACGCCTCCGCCCCGGAAATAATTTCAATCAACTCCTTGGTGATCGCCGCTTGCCTGGCGCGGTTGCGCAATAACGTATATTTCGCGATCAAATCTGTGGCGTTCTGTGTCGCTTTGTCCATCGCCGTCATCCGCGCGCCGTGTTCACCGGCGGAATTTTCCAGCAGCGTATAATAAATCTTATAATAAAAAAACGTCTGGACCAAAGACTGCAGAAGCTCTTCCTGTCCCGGTTCCAAAATATAATCGGAGGCCGTCGCCCCTCCTTGATCCAACAGCTCAGATGACTGGATCGGCAGGATTTTTTCGATGGCCGGCACTTGCGAAAGCGGATTATTGAATCGATTGAATGCAATATACACCTCATCACAATTTCCGGAACAAAATGCCTCGCGAA
This sequence comes from Candidatus Omnitrophota bacterium, assembly GCA_023247705.1. Classification (GTDB taxonomy): domain Bacteria; phylum Omnitrophota; class Gorgyraeia; order Zapsychrales; family JAHFFX01; genus JAHFFY01. The sequence continues at coordinate 15,154 of JAHFFY010000008.1, forward strand.
GATCATCCGCCATTCTTCTCGTCGCCATAAAATCGAATTTGGTCGCCAGGCCTTCATAATTCTTTTTAATCGCCAAATGGTTTCGAAAGGCCATCCACCCCCGCTTGCCGCAACAGATCATCTCAATGTGTTCATAACGCCCTTTCATCTCCTTGAGCCAGTTAAAAATTTTTTTTATCAGATTATTATTAAACCCGCCGCATAATCCTTTATCAGATGAGATAACAACGATCAGTAATTTCTTAACCGGATACCGCGCAAACAAGAGCGGATGGGACGTTGAATCGACGGAAGCGCTGAGCCGGGCGATCAATCCGGTCAGTTCCCGCGCGTAATGTTTGGCATTGATCTGTTTGTGATGGATCTGGCGTAATTTGCTCGCCGACACCAATTTCATCGTGCGCGTCATCTTTTTGGTGTTCGCGAGGCTCTTTAACTTCGCTTTGTATTCTTTGATGGTTGGCATGGGGTGAAAAAAATGTTAGATGTTAGATGCTGGCTGTTAGACGCATCTAACGATTATCAATAATTCCTATCCCAACGACTGAAACGTCCTCTTGAAATCCGTCAGGAGCTTATTCAATTCTTGTTTGACCGGTTCGGTCAACGCCTTTTCTTTATAAAAAAGTTTGACAAACTCGGCGTACGTCGAATCCAGCGCCTCAAACAGTTTGGCTTCAAAATCCGGGATCTTCTTGACTGCAATATCATCCAGATAACCGTTGGTGCCCGCAAAAATAATCACCACCTGTTTGACGACCGCCAGCGGAACATGGATCCCTTGTTTGATAACCACCATCAAACGCTGACCGCGTTCCAGTTGCCGTCGGGTAGCCGCGTCCAAATCGCTGGCGAATTGCGAAAAGGCCGCCAGTTCACGGTACTGCGCCAGATCCAGACGCAAGGTCCCGGCGGTTTGTTTCATCGCCTTGATCTGGGCATCGCCGCCGACACGCGAAACGGAAATCCCCGGGTTGATGGCCGGACGCTGACCGGCGTTAAACAAATCGGATTCCAAAAAAATCTGACCATCGGTGATCGAAATAACGTTCGTAGGAATGTACCCGGAAACGTCGCCGGCCTGGGTTTCGATAATCGGCAACGATGTCAAACTGCCCCCGCCTTTTTTGCTGTTCATTTTGGCGGAGCGTTCCAACAGACGGCTGTGCAGATAAAAGATATCGCCCGGATACGCCTCTCTTCCCGGTGGACGGCGCAAAAGCAACGACAACTGACGGTACGACTGGGCCTGTTTGCTCAAATCATCATAAATAATCAAGGCATGCCGGCCGCTGTCGCGGTAAAACTCGGCCATCGCAGTGGCGGAATAGGCGGCCAAAAACTGCATCGGCGCCGGATCAGAGGCAGTCGCCGCCACAATCGTCGTGTATTCCATGGCCCCATATTTTTTTAATGTCTCATAAATCTCAACGACGGTCGAACGTTTTTGTCCGATCGCCACATAAAAGCAGTAAACGCTTTCGCCGCGCTGGTTGATGATCGTGTCGATCGCCAGGGCCGTCTTGCCGGTCTTGCGGTCGCCGATAATCAGCTCGCGCTGTCCGCGACCGATCGGCGTCAACGCATCGATAACTTTGATTCCGGTCTGTAAAGGTTCATGCACATCCTGGCGTTCAATAATGCCGGGGGCCTTCGATTCAATCGGACGAAATTCCTTGGCCTGAATCGGCGCGTTTCCATCGATGGTCACTCCCAACGCGTCCACGATCCGGCCCAACAAACATTCTCCGACCGGAACCGATGCCAAGCGCTGGGTCCGTTTCACCTGGTCGCCTTCCTTAACGCTGAAATCCTCGCCGAAGACCGCAACCCCGACGTTGTCTTCCTCCAGGTTCATGGCCATACCGATGACCCCGCTCTCAAACTCAACCAACTCCCCCGCCATGACCTGAGCGAGACCATAAACCCGCGCAATCCCGTCGCTCATGCTTAACACCGTTCCGACCTCATAACTGGTGGCCCGGGTTTCAAAGTCTCCTAATTGTTTTTTGATAATGGCTGAAATTTCTGAGGGTTTAATATCCATAGGGCCCTGGCTCTCCTTCCAAAAAAATCGCTCTCGCGTGATCATTCACCAGCGATTTTCGCAACCCACCTGCTTTCTTTTCGAAGAAAACAAGGGGGGAATGATTATATACTTTTCCAAAATTCTTATACAGCAAAAAACAACCCGATGACGCTCACCTCTTCATCACCGACAACTCAAATACCTCCAACTGATGTTTGATCGTGAAATCATAAATCAGATCGCCCACCGCGATTTTAAATCCGCCTAACAATTGGGAATCAATCTGAAAAAACGGCTGAATGTCCTTTTTGAAATAAGCTTTTAGTTTGCTGCTGATCTGCTGGACCTGTTCCGGTTTTAAAGGACACACACTGGCGATCTTCACGTTCATGATCCCGGTTTTTTGCAGATAAAAATTTTCGAATCCTTCAGCGATGGCCGGGAATTGAGAAAGCCGTCGACGCTTGATCAAAAAATTCAGGAAAGCATAGGTCAAAGGATTCATTTTTGTCTTGAAGGCTTCCTCGATAATTTGCTGCTGTTTGTTTTCCGGGATGATGGGATTCTTCAAAAACCCGGCCAACTCCGGACTCGCCTTGACGGCCGCCAAAAGAGATTTCAAATCCTCATAGACCTCTTTCAAAGCGCCCTTGTCCTGGGCCAAATCAAATAACGCCTGGGCGTAACGCGGCGCGGATTTCGTTTTCATTGGATGGATTCCGGTTTCCAATCTTTAATAAACTGGTCGATTAGTTTCTGCTGTTTGGATTCGTCCAGGTTTTCCTTGAGGATTTTCTGGGCCAAACCGACCGCCCAATGAACGCTTTCCTGGCGCAGCGTAATTTGCGCCTTTTCAATTATCTTCTTAATTTCCTGGTTGGCGTTCGTGAGCATGATCTGGGCTTCTTCTTTGGCCTGATGTTCGATCACCTTGGCCGCTTCAACGGCTGCCTTGCGCGAACGTTCGACAATTATTTTGGCCTGTTCATCCGCCTCTTTGATCATCTGGCGGCTCGCCTCCTGAACCTTTTGCAATTCTTCTTTGGCTTTCTTGGCATCATCTAAAGACTGACGGATCGTATTCTCCCGCGCTTCTAATACCGCAAGGATCGGCTTCCAGGCAAACTTATAAAGGATCGCCAACAAAATAAAAAACGTGACATACGATAAGACCGCGATCGTACTATCGGGACTCATCAGCCCGCCCTGCGCTGCACCGGCGTGGCCTTCCTGCGCATCGACTTCAATTGTTTCGGCGTAAGCGAACATAAATAAACGTTAAACTCCTTTAGCATCAATGAATGGATAGAATCAGTTCCGGTTTTCGGAAAAAGACTCTCTTCATCTTAAAATTATTTAAGCGCCATGAAACAGATCACCGCGGCAAAAAGCGCAACCCCTTCGATCAAGGCGGCCGCGACCAACATCGCCGTCTGGATTTTACCGGCCATCTCCGGCTGACGGGCCATGGCCGTCAAAGCGCTGGCCGCGAGTTGTCCGACACCGATCCCGACACCAATGGCGACCAACCCCGCCCCGACAGCGGCAAAACTTCCATGAAATACTTGACTTGCTTCCATGTGACCTCTCTTTCTTGTTATTCTTTTGATCTAACCGATCACCTTAAAAACGGTTTAATTATTTTTCCAGATCAATGCTCCGGATGATACATCTGCCCGATGAAAAGGGCAGAGAGCAACGTAAAAATATACGCCTGCAAAAAAGAAACAAACACTTCCAGAAGCGAAATAAAGACCGCCAAAAAAACCACCGGCAAGGCAACGAGTCCCAAAATCACAACCAGACTCAAAATCGCCAGGATCACAATGTGTCCGGCAAGCATATTGGCAAAAAGACGGATCATCAACGCGAACGCCTTGATGAAAACCCCCATAAATTCAATCGGTGTTAAAATCAACAAAACCGGCAACGGCACGCCCGATGGGACAAAAATTTTGATAAAGTGTACAAACCCATTCTTGTAGATTGATCCCAAGATCATAAAAGACAAGACCGACAGCGCCAGCCCGCAAGTCAGGCTGACGTTCGAGGTAACCGTTGGAAAAACCGGGATCAATCCCAGCAGATTAGACATCAGGATAAAAAAGAAATACGTGCAAAAAAGCGGCGTCATTTTCCGGCCGTCTTCGGGGCCCAGGCAGGCGATCGAAATTTCATCACGGATAAAAACGACGAACATCTCCAGCAGATTGGTCATTCCGGTCGGGACGCCGGCCGTTTTCTTATAGACAAACCCGAAGATAAAAATCAGCAGACAACTGACAACGAGAAGAAACAACGTGTGGACGGTCAGAAAAGAAGGCAAATGGACCGCAGGAAGAAAAGGAGCAGGATGCCAGGCATGAGAATTTTGCAGATGTTTAATAATATATTTTGCGGGATCAAATTCCATAAAAATAAATTCGTTATTGAGCTTTTCTTTCCCCTATTCTAAGGATCTTTCTTGGGCCGAGAATCATGATCTCCTTTGCTTAATAACTTCCACGCCTCATAACCGCAATACAACAACCCCACAAACATACCGATCAACGTCCAGTATTCGGTTCCTTTGCGTTGATCGATCCAATAACCGATACCGGAAAAAACAATCATCCCGCTGACCAGATTAAAACCAAAGGAAATCGCATTATTATTGAGCTTTCCCATTTAAATTCCAAATCTCCCTCTTGTCATGTGAACGCTGTCGGGAGATTTAGAGTTCTGCTTACTTAAAAAGAAGCTCAATAAGCCTTTCCTTTCCAGGTCCCAATCGCCCCTGCCTCTCTTCAATCTTATTGGTCTTTTTCTTTAAAAAGTGGCCTTATAATATCATAAGAATTTGAAAGTCAAAATAAAAAATATTAAATCAAACACCATGTCCCAAGAGAGGGGAAATTGTTGATTCTGAATTAAATAAAGAGAAAAATAACCGCAACTACGATCCGGTAAACCCCAAACCAGGTAAAGTTATGTTGTTTGATGAAATGCAGCAAAAATTTGATACTGAAGATCGCCACGACAAACGATACGATAAATCCGACCAACAATAATTTGAATTGCGATACCGAAAATTCATGGGCGTGTTTGATCAGATCCAACCCCGTGGCCGCCAGCATGGTCGGCGCGGCCAATAAAAAGGAAAACTCTACGATCACGGTCCGTTTGATGCCGATCGCCAATCCCCCCAGGATCGTCGCGGCGGAACGGGAAACCCCGGGGACCATCGCCAGAGATTGAAACAACCCGACCATAAAAGCTTTGGGGTAAGAAATTTTTTCCAGCTCCCGGACTGCATCCTTCCGTTCATGATAAAAAAATTCGAACACAATAATAATGACACCGCCAATTAAAAGCGACCACAACACCACCTGGATGTTTTCCATCAGGATGTGTTTGATCATCTTGTAAAGGACTAATCCCATCACCGCGGTTGGGACAAAGGCGACACACACCCGGCTTAAGATTTTCCGGTTCAGGATAAATTTCTGCCAATACAAAACAACGACCGACAAAATTGCGCCCAACTGAATGGAGATATCGAATGTCTTCAGATATTCGGTTGATGGCAAACTTAATAACTTGGAAGTTAACAACAAATGCCCGGTTGAGGACACCGGCAAGAATTCGGTGCCCCCTTCCACCAGGCCCAACACGACCGTATCAAGCATATTCATCTTTTATTTCGCTCCGTTTAGTCTTTTTAATTTAATCCAAACAGCGATTTACTATACACATGAATAGCCAGAGCTGCAAGCGGCAAGGCATATTTTCCCTCAAGGCATATTTTCCGGGCATATTTTCTCACTTGGAAAATCCAGACAAAAACAACACCCAAAGACAAATAGCGCATCGGTATTTCCGTATTTTCTCCTGTTCTTCCATCCGTTGGGTTCAGGAAGGAGTCCTTCATCACAATCATATGCCGGGGGACTGCAACCGCCATCGTACAGCCGATCCCTAGATAAAAAATCGGTATCAAAAATCCAAGAATCCAGACGATTCCGCCCAGAATTGGCGGCAGGCTTCGATTCATTCGTAGACTTTATCCAAACTTTTCTGTTGAACAGTGATCTGATGCTCGCGGCCCGTGATCTTGCGCTTCACGAATCCAGATTGTTCTAAAATACGAATGGGCTTGAAGATGGTGAAGAAAGATATGTCAAAACGTTCGGTGAGTTCGGAAACTTTGCGGGGCGCTTTCGTGACCAGTTCCAAAATCTACCGGCGGTTGGCATCGGCCAGTACATAAAAAATATGACTCAACCCGTGTTGCACTTCATGGTTGAATGTGGGTATTTAATCATACGGTTAAATATTACTGCAAAAAATTCTCTATCAAAATTATTGTTTCTTTTTTGCTTCCTGTTATGATGATTTTCATAATGTTATCCAAACCAAAAATTAAGCCAATCCTATGCATAGCAATCATGTTGATTGGTCTTTCCGTTTTGGCGCAGGCCCAACAGACGGACGTTGATCAAGCCATCCGGGAGATTAATCGTCCCTTAAGCGAAGAAATAAAAGAAAAGCTAAAACCATCCCTCCTGAAGCCACCCGAAATTTTTCCACCCCCTCAGCCAAAACCGGACGAAGGACCCCGTTTTTCTATCAAAAAAATAAAACTGACCGGTATAGAAAGTTTTTCGCCGGATCACTTTGACGCTATAAAAAAAAGTTACGAAGAGCGAGACGTATCATTCGCGGAATTGAATAATCTTACCAAAGAAATTGCGCAGGAATATTTGCGACACGGAATTTTAGCCACCTGTTTTATCCCCCAGCAGAAAATCCAAGATGGGATATTCGCAATCCAAGTGGTGGAAGCCAGAATGGGAGTCCTGCATATCAACGAACATAAATATTTTAAACAAAACCGAATCAATTATTATTGGAAACTGCGTAAAGAGGAAATTGTAAAATATCCGACCATATTGCAAAGCCTCTCGCTCATCAATAAAAATCCGGACCGGGAAGCCAAAGCGATTTTCCACAAAGGAACTCAGCCGAAAACAACCGATGTGACCCTTGATGTCAAGACAAATTTTCCCATGCACTTTAGCTACGGTCTGGATAACGAAGGCGTGACATCAACTGGAAAGAATAGAATGAATCTCGGAGTCCGACACAATAATTTTATAGGGTTAGACGATACTTTATTAAGCGGATATCTTTTCGGCAAGGATTTTAACGGTATTTATACTTACCATTCTATCCCGATCACGAATTTTGGGACTACACTGGTTTACGGACATAGCTATAGCAAAGCAGCTCCTAAAAAGGAATTTGAAGCCTCCGGTATCCATGCCATGGCCAGAGACATTACGGTCGCCCTTCATCAGGATCTATTTAGGGAAGGCCAACCGGCTGGAGAAGTTCATCTTGAATTGGATGCCAAAGACAATACAACCATAGAAAATTCCGGGACCACGATCCGTGACCGACTACGGGTGATCCGCCTGGGTTTTGATCTGCTCTCGAGAAAATTCAATCAAGCGACTTATCTGATTACCGAGATCTCTCAAGGCATCAACGGGCTGGGTGCAAGAAGATTAAATTCATTCTCAAGCCGGGAAGCAGAGAATGTCTTTACTAAACTGAATGTAACCTTCCAGTTCAGACACCCCCTCCTATTCGGCCTGCAAGGGAATACTCAAATCAAAGGACAAGTGGCCTCCACTCGGCTCACACCGGAAGAAGGATTTTACTTAGGCGGGATCTCTTCGGTGAGAGGTTACCCTTCGGGTGACTTTTTAGCCGACGATGCGCTGCAGACCAATACGGAGTTGCTGCTCCCTGCTTTTTTTATTCCCGACTCTTTGCCGATGCCTTTTTCAAAAAAATCCTTTAAAGATAATGTGACGTTCATCACTTTCTTGGATTACGGTTGGGGGAATAAACGTGATCACCTGACCAATGAAAAGGATACGGCTAATTTAATGAGCACCGGGGCAGGATTACGCATTCTGATTTTGGATAAAGCCATCTTACGGCTGGAATGGGGGTTTCCCATTGGTGATGCAACGATCACCGAAGGAGGGAATTCCCGCTTTCACTTCTCGATTGATTTCGAAATGTAGAAAAACTTCTTAGAAATTATTCCTATTGGTCTTTTCTTTACTAAAGGATCTATGGAAGTCCAATATAAAAACCTTTTCTCTCCAGAAAAAAAACCTAATATTGACCCTCTGATATCCGTTAGTCGTAAAAAGGTCAATCAATTAAGAACTATTTTTTGTCGTCATTACAATGACGACAACCATCAACCCGCGAACGCGATAACCCTTCGATTCTATTCTGTTTTCTATTTGGATGTCTTATCTAAAGAAGTTGCGACCGCGGGAACGGTGGATTGCATCTCGGAAGGAAATGTTGTTTCGCTAAAAAAAATTTCTTCTGGAGGAGCTATTATTGCTGATGTAAAAACTGGAGACAGTATTTTCTGAGGCGATGATGTTTCAAGCGCCAATGCGATTCCGAATGGAAACGGTGTGTTAGCAGGAGATCCGGTTTCGTTGGTCACTCTTGGCGCATTAAACCCGGAAGATGTATCCAAGGTATTCCACGTCAAAGGAACCCATAACTTTTTAAATCTTTCTTTAGACCGCCCTCTCTTACCCCGAGGTTGAGGAAACTCCCTGGGATCAAGGGTGATGGGCGGAGGTTCTTCCACAGGCAGCAATCCGATTGTTTGATCAAGAGAGGTCTGATCAAATGTGATTTGATTAACATTTGTTTCATCAACGCTTGTTTTAACATCTGGATCTTCTTGAGGAGGAATCTGTTCTTCGGTGGAAAAAAGCCAGTGCTGGTTGCCCAGGGAATCTAAACAGCCAACGTCACATCGGATATCGTTAAGACTAAGCACATGAGAATCCTTGATATCCAAATTCGCAACGGTGATTGGACCGAGCGGTAGAAGATTCCAAGCCTGTCCTGCGGAACTGGAACGCAATGACAATCGGGTTAAGGCACTTTCTCCTTTCAGCGTTAATGCGCCTTTGATCATTTGTGTTTTGCCCTGATCAAAGATCAACACCTCCGGGCCGGTCGCTATCTTCGTTAGGTTGTTAAATACCGAGGAGCCTAAAATGATTTGATCCCCTCCATTGAAAATGACCTGACCGGTCGCGCTGAATTTCCCGCTATTGGACCAGTCTCCTGCCAAGAAAATTGTTTTTCCATTATCCGAAAAGGTCGCGTTAGAATCAATTGTAAAATCCCCCTTAATGTAGGTGTCAGCAGCGATGATCCATGAACCGCTGCCACTCAACGTTAGATGATAATAGTGATTCCCAGCGGCCAATTGAGTATATTTTTTAGTTCCCACATATTGCCAGGTCCCCGAATCATCGTCATTTCCCGCGCTTAATATCACTTTTTCATTGCCATCCAGGCGAATGGTCGTATCAACGGCGACCGTGTCCGCTACACTCAGATTGTTTCCATTCAAACTCAATATCCCAGAATTGACACTCAACCGACCATTGATCGTTGTTGCTTTCGCTAATTGCACCACATCATTACTGTCAGTGGTATTGATCTTCAAATTAAAAAAATTCGTGCTGCCAAAATCATGTAATATAAATGTGTCCGCTGAGAGGTCTCCATCACCCGTATATTCCACCAAACCCGAGTCGATATCCAGATTAGTCACCTTGGTTAAGGTTTCATTGCCTCTAAGACGAAACGTTCCCTCATTGGAAACCGCAACAGCCGAAGAAAATTGCAGATTATTTCCGGCCAGGGAAAAAACATTATTGGCATTGATGGTTAATGCGGTCAACTTCACGGCCGACCCAAGCGTTCTTGTTACACCGGACCCGCCAATCACGAGGTGGCCTAAATCCTGCTTTGTTGAATGGTTATCCGTGAGGATCCCAGTTCCTTGCAAGATTAAATTCTTCCCACCCGTGGCTTTCTTAAATGTGGTTTGGGGATCCAGGCTGAATCCCTTGGCGATCATAAGAGTGATTGTCTCTTGCTCTAATGTTCCGGTCCCTAATAAATTGAGATCCCCCTTGACATCGATCACGCTGTCTCCGCCGTTAAGTGTTCCCGCAATCGACAGGTCATTCGTCGTCAGAGTCATGGCACCGGTCCTTAAAGTCACGCTTTTAGAAATAACCGTTGATCCGAAAGACGTAATGTCATTGTTGGCGGTATAGATTGGGTTCTTCGACTCACTCGAACGGTTAAAGGTCAGAGAACCAACACCGATAATACCGCGCAAATCACTGTTCTTGGAAGACGAGAGAATCAGATGATAACCATTTCCCACGATCGAAGACCCCTTGTTCATGGTCAATTGACCAACGCCCTTGCCGACACTGTCGGCAATCAACGCTGTGTCCCCGATCAAGGTGATGACGGCTTCCTTGCTAATATCGATACTCCCAGGATCCGCAATCGTTCCACTATATTTTCCAGTAGATAAATTGACAAATCCATCCCAATTTTCAACAAACGCCCGATCGACTTGATAGATGCCGCCAATATCAAAAGCTGCCCCATATTCATTCAGTGCTTCAGCGATCAGGGATCCGTGGCTGACAATTGTTCCCCCGGCCTTTAAATCAATTGTTCCTCCTTCAGCAGAAATCGTCCCGGTCGACTGAATATCCCCCGAGGCCACCAAGTCAATCCGTCCGTCCTCTGCGTTGATCGCGCAATCGGCGCGAACAATCCCGTCCAAATTGATTGTGTCGGCAAACACAGCCGGCAGGCTTTCGGCAGATAAAATCACAACTCCACCCTTAGCCTCAATGGTCCCGGAATGCTTGATTTGATCCGCAATCAGATGGCCTTCCCTATCATATATCGTGGAAGCCGTCTTCTCCTCTAACGCAACCGCGATCAATCCTTCGCCAGAAATATCTAAACGCACTGTATCCCCCGCTGCTAAAACGACTTTACCTAAAGAAACGACAATCGTTCCCGTATTTGATATCCCTCCGGCGATCAAAGCGCCAAAACCGCCCTCCTGTAAGTTAATCGTTCCTTCATTAAGCAATAAACGATCTAATTGATCTTCGGAAAATTTCTTAAACAAAAAATTTTCGTTTAAAAAATCTTGGTTGGCAATCTCCCGGGTTGAAATGATCAGACGATCAGCGTTAATCCGCGCCTGAGGGCCGATATAAATACCATTGGGGTTGGTCAAAATAAAAAGCCCATGAGTGGTCAGATCTCCTAAAATCTCACTGAGGCTATTCCCTGAAACCCGATTCAATATTTTACTTTCGGAAGAAGGAAGGGTCACGATCACGGATTCATGGGGATTAATATTAAACGATGAATATTGAACGATCGTGTTCTCCGAGGCATGAATCGTCATGGTATTTTGATCAACTTGAATTTGAGCCGCCCCTGAGATCACTTCTTCAATCTGAGGCAGAGCATACACCTGCCCTGACCAAGATGTTAATAAAACAATGCTGGCGAGCGAGCGTTTCAATTTTTTAAAATGATGATTTCCCATACTCTATGCAAAAAAAACAAAATGCAAATTATAACTTCCCGCTATTCTTTGTAAAGGGGAAGACCAATAAAAATAACTTTTTAGGATGAAATTATAGCTTATTTTTGCTTTCTTTCTTAGGATATTGCATTTTTTTTATAGTCCTATTTTCTTGCTCCCTTCTCTAAATTATTGAGCCTCCTTCCATTAAACAAAAAGAAAAATTCAATAAGGTGAAAAATATTGTATTTTTATCTTAAGGACAAACTTCTTAAGTTATAATGAATTAAAATGGATCAAAACACAATAATCTTCTGGACATTCTGGACCGGGATCATCAGCGCGTTGGCAACCGGCTTAGGCGCGATTCCCGTCCACTTTGTCAAATCCACCTCTAATATTATTAAATCTTTGGCCGGCTCAATCGCGGCAGGCATGATGATCTCGGCATCCGTCTTTTCTCTCGCCCAGGAAGGGATCGCGCTTAAGTCCCGCTGGCCTTTGGCCCCCTACATCGTCATCCTAGGATTATTGCTGGGGGCGGCGTTTTTCTGGTTGATCGAAAAATATTCCGAGACCCACGACATCCATTTCGGAGAGATCGAAAAAGGGATCACCAAAAAAGGTTTTCTCATTTTTATCGCGATGTTTATTCACTCGATCCCGGAAGGCATCGCCATCGGGGTCGGGTTCGCGACCGGGAATTTCAGTTTCGGATTGATCATGGCCGTGGCAATCGCCGTCCACAATATTCCGGAAGGGATCGCCATTTCTCTTCCCTTGCATAACGAAGGCGTCTCCACCAAAAAATGCGCCCTGCTGTCGATCCTCTCCAGTATCCCGCAACCGATTATGGCGGTTCCCTCGGCGATCTTGACCTGGCTTTTTGAGCCCTTGCTTCCTCTGGGGTTGGGGATCGCGGGCGGCGCGATGATCTACATCGTTATGGCGGAATTAATTCCGGATGCGCTTAAAGAAGGGGGAAAGACATTAACCGCCTGGGGGGTCATGTTGGGGTTGTGCGGGATGCTTCTCATTACGAACTTGCTCAATTTATTGCAGCATCCCTGATCTTGTTCTAACGGAAACAAATCGAAACCGTTTGACCTTCTTCCCATCAATCACAATCTCTTCCAGAAACATTTTCTTGGGACGGACCCACAACAAATTTTTTCCGAATTTTGTTTTGTACAAGGCTTGGTAAACCACCATTTCTTCCAGGGTCTCGCTGTGACGGGCTTCTGCAATCACCTGGTAAAATTTTCCTTTATAATGCCGATAACGGCCTAATTGAATTTTTTTCATAAAAAAATTTAAGTCTTGGGGCGCGCAGATTTTTGTTGTTTCAGCAAAACAAATAACGCCGCGCAATAAACACATACCGCTATCACAAAACTCACAACCGTATATCCCAGAAAAACCGCACCGATCGTCCGCAACACCGCCGCATCCGTAAATCTCGACCAGTCACTCAACCGGTACCAATGATAACCTTCAAATGCCTTTTGGAATCCCGTTTGTAATGCCTGCCAGTCGTTGCCGGTCAGCCACGCCCCGATTTTCAAGGAAATGACGAACGTCACGACGCTTAGCCAGGTATTGGTCAAAATACTTCCCAGCAAAGCAGCCGCTTTATTGACCCGAAGAATAAATGCAGCAACGAGCGCGGTGGCCGGACCCAACCCCGGCCAATTGCCTAAAAAAACGCCGATGCCCAGACCGATCGCTTTGCGTTGTGGAGAATCATCGATTTCTATTAGCTGACGATAAATGGAAATAAAAAATTGTTTGATTTTTTCGACCAACGCATCCCTCACGTTCTCAAGGCGAGAAAAACTCAATGATCCATGCCCAACGACTCTCGATCAAAACTTTTGGTTAAAAAATATGCGTAAAGAACGGCCATTGCGTCGATGTCATTGGAAGTCGGATTATCATATTCACAAATTAATTCGTACTGATGATTTTTGAACACGGGGATCCCCTTCGCGCTGGAATAACACTGTGATTCAGCCACCCCGATCCGTTGATTGTAATTCTTAACCCGGCTCTTGAAGATTCTTTTTCCGGTCGTCACATCGCGCAATTCAAGCGATTTTGCATAGGCATGGACATGAATAGAGATATGATGTACGGTGGTGTCGTAAGGCAGTTCCAATCCTTTCGCAAGAATATAACGGTATTGATGCCGGCCGGGCGGAACAAACCAATGATAACTGTCTTGCTGTCCCTCTTTATTAGTCAGGACATTTCTTTCCGTCGATTGAACGGGTTGAGCCGATTCGAGCTCTGCGTCCACATCCTCACCCATACTATGACAGGATGATTTTCTTTGGTCGGATAAAGAAACAGGAACCCGTATCGTCAGACAGCGTCGGAAGACCGGCTTAACTGGCACGACCAGTTCTTTATCCCGGAGGAAATTAAAAGTGGCTTTGGTCTTTACGCTAAAAGGTTTGGCCATCGGATTGTTATTGATCACCATCGAATGAAAGATAAAAGGCTCATCCGAAGAAATAGGCAATCCGAAATTGGGAGGCAAATCAACCTCCGTCCTTCCCTGGATCAATGTGACGAATTTATAATCTTGATTGGCGAGATTAGGCCCGAAGGCTTTATTCCGCTTGCGGATATCAAAGGTGTCCGGATTGAATTTGAGGTGACTGTGGCATAAATATTCCTGAGATTTCGGGGCATTCGTCACCGAATCCACGACCTCGACTTTAAACCCGGTCAACCATAATAACTCCGGCTTCTCGCTTTCTGTAAATGAAACCTGCTGATTATCAACCAATCCGGTCATCGACTGGTACACACGATCAATGGTCTGCGGCTTGGAGAATACCGTGATTTGATGCTGGATATTTTGGGGAGGTTGACGGTGTTGTGCAGATTGCGCTGCCGAAGCGAGAATTGTTCCCAGACAAATCAGGCAAAACAAAACAAAGGTAAGATAAAATTTTTGTCTGATCGATGGCATAGTCATCATGTTATCTAAAATATAACTCAGACCATTTTTCCCGAAACAATTATTGTTCATTGTTTGGGATTCTCCTTGATGCGATAACCAACGAGCGATTGATCATCCATCTTGACTTCTTCCAGTTCAAAAATTTTCTTGAGCAAGAAAAAATAGGGATATTCTCCGCCGACAACCACCCACCGGGCATGGTCATCATAAAACAGCTTGTCCTGAATCGCCGTCCGGTCAATCACCCAGCCTTTTTTCTCTTTATATAAAAAAACCGGCCCTAAATTCTTGAGGTCAGGAAAATAAATAACCGCAAAATCCCCCTCGCTGTAAACCTGAAAAGGCCGATCGAACATCTTTGCCGAATCTTTAAATTTGGGGTCAACCAAAATCCTTTTCCCCTTTTTGCGCCATTGCGCATCGAAAAGCGGCAAATCATAACAATACATTCCATCCTTCACCAATGCTAACTCCAATGAAAATGACGCCTCCGGGGTCGCCTGCGGCACGTACTCTTTTTTTAATTCTTGATAATAAATCTCTTCGGGGGTGTCAGCAAAGGCAAAGAGACTCATCCCCTGGATAAAAAGAACCAACAGAGCCTGCCCCATCCAAAAACGTTTTATGTTCATCATGGATCTCTACTTTCTTGTTTTCTTATTTTTTAAGTTACTTTGCATGTCAGAATTTTTTTTTATGTTATAATATCTCGATTTTATTTGAACGTGGACTTCATTTAATCTATTGGCCATTCAAATTATTGAGGAGAGAACCCATGAACAAGACCAAACCCTCTCTCGGATTACATTACCTCCCATTATTCATTTTTCTAATAAGCGGATTCATCGCTTCCTGTACGAGCAATCATTTCACGGTTGAAGAAATGGAGTCCGGGAATAAATATATCACCGTTGAAAATATCCTGAAAATTAAAAAAGGCTTTTCCACCCAAGATGAGGTTGAAGCTATTTTCGGGAAACCCGATTCAACCGCCACCGACCCCGCCACCCAAAACATGACCTGGACTTATATCTACACCAAAACCAAACAGAATAGTTTTGAGCACGCCCCTTTTCTGATCGATCAAACAGATCTCGAAATCACGTTTAACCCTGAGGGGATTGTTAAAGAATACACCCAGACCGTTTCGAATCGCTTAAAGGCAGAACGATAATCCAACGATCAGAAAATTATCTTCCTTTGACCATTTCCGTGGCGACATTATTATGGCTGGCCAAGACCCGCCATTTGCCGTCTTTCTTCCGCCAGGTCATGGTATAACGTCGGACCGAACGGCCGGCGCCATCCACACTCTTTTCGATCGTAAAAAGATAATACTGAATAATGGCGATATTGTCGAAGACCCCGCAGCTGATCGGACTGATGTAATGAATGGGAAATTTGGTCGTCTCGCTCCAAAACCCGACCCATTTCGAAAGCCACTTTTTATCCAGCATCAGAGGACTTTCATGACCAAAGCCTCTGAATTCAGGATCGATGTAATCCAAAAATTCATTCAATTTAGCCTGAATCAACATCTCCCAATGATGTTCCAGGCAGGCCCAAACTTCCTTTTGGGCGGCTGACCATTCTTCAGGACTTGGGGATAACGATTGCGGCATAAAAAACCTCCTTCAGTGATTCGTTGGATATTATTAATTAGGTGATCCGGTTATCAGGGGATCAGGGACTAGGAATCCGAGATCAGGGATCTGGGACATTAAAAATATGATCCGGATTATCTATCCCCGGATTTCCTGATCACCCCACGGATTGTTTTCTTCAATCTCCTTGCGACTACGAAACACCCACCCACCGTTCCAAATCGCAGCCGTCGGAACTAAGTTCGAAAATACCGATCCGCGTTCCGTCGCCATAAAGTTTTCCGGTCGCCGGATCGCGGGCGACGCGGGTGATCCATTCATACCCGAGATCAAAATTTTTTTTCGTAAACCATTTTTGCGGCATCACATTCACGGTCCCAAAGGCAGGCCGAATCTCAAAGATCGCGTAGGCGGCGTTTTCTTCAGGATACGGGACCGCCAGAAGAATTTCATCGAGCGTTTCAAATTCTTTTGGGAAACGGAAATGGTGCAACCCTTCCTGCAATGTCCCGGGAACCAATATCGATGAAACCGGATTAGCCAACGAATAATACGGTTCCTTCGAGTTCCGAAAATTCGCAGGGAGATCCTCCAGATGAAAGACCGGCATTTTATCCGGATCAAAACACAATAATTGAATCTGGTCTTTTTTGGAAAACCATAATCCCAGATAATGCGGCGATACCGCGAAGGCGCGCGTATACGCGTTAAGCGCCAAGATAAAATTCTGCGGTTCGTTTTGTCGGGACAATGTCACCAAGAAAGAATGTCTTCCATTCGTTCCATGAAACGTCCAGACATAATGATGTTTGGAGGCGCCTTTGATCGTGGGGAACGTCTGCCAGTACCACGGGGCCGGCCCGATGGCATTATTAATGACGGTCTGAACCGAGGCGCTGACATTGGCCTTTTTAAAAAAATGCCGCGGAGCGGCAAAGTAGATCTTGCGCAAGACCAGATAAAGCGAAATCATCAAGACAAAAAAAACAACCAAAGCGATTTTGCCCTGGACCGGTGCTTCTTTAAACCATAACGTTAATTGATTAACAACCAGGATCAAACAGAAGGTCGAGAAAAGATAAATCAATTTTCTGAACAAAAAAAAATTTTTGATATACAAATGTTCTTCTTTGAATTTTTTGAGGAATTGCAGGTTCATCCGCCGGATTTATCCAAAAGGTTATTATTGGGCCGCATTGTTCATCATCATATTACATCTCCCTGAAAAAGCAATTTCAATTTGGCTTTCGCCAATCAAACATGTTTTCTTCTAGTTCAACTGCGCGATGAGAAAGCCCAAACGGAACACAGCAAACCCGATCACCACACTCAACAGAATATACAGCAATGCGCTCCCCGCGGCCCCCGCCTTGTTCAACTCATCCGTCTCTAGAATAAACGTCGAGAAGGTCGTAAAGGCCCCGCAAAACCCGGTCATGAGAAACAATTTCAAGTCACTGCCCAATAAAAATTTCTTTTCGGCCAGGCCTGCCAAAAGACCGATGATAAAACATCCCAACCCATTGACGACCAAGGTGCCGTAAGGAAAAACCGGTCCGGCAATACGGGTGATCCATCCGGCCAAAAGATACCGTGCGATCGTCCCCAAAGTCCCGCCGGTCATCAGACAAAACAATTTATTCCATCCCATCTTCAACCAACCTTTCGGGGTGCAATCAACGCGGCGCTGAAATACAACAAGAGCCCCAATCCGCCCGCAAAGATCAAAACGACAAAGATGATCCGGAAGATGACCGGATCCAGATTAAAAAATTCGCCCAAGCCCCCGCAGACCCCGGCGATCTTGCGGTCCCGGTCGGACAAATAAAACCGTTTATGCGCAACGACCGCGACCGTTCCCTCGTTTTCAGGGACCACCATCCACATCACGAAATAAACCAAAATCCCGATTCCCCCTAAAACAGCAACCAGGACAAACGCAATCCGGAGGATGACCGGGTCCATTTGAAAATATTCTGCCAACCCCCCGCAGACCCCGGCGATTTTACGTTCTTGTTTGGATCGGTAGAGTTTTTTCATAGATCAAGAATGTATTCTTTCTTGCATTTCTTGACGACTGGTTGTATAGCAAATCTTCGCAATAGACTCATTCTCTAGCTTTTTTTGGTTAGCTAATGACGGATCAAATGATACTAAATTATATTTATCCCTTTTTTGAGCACTTCCATATTTAATCCCATCATATCCTTTAGCTTTCAATAACTCTGCTACATATTGAGTTGGGATGTATGAACAATTGTCATCAGGGATGTTGGGCACAGAAAAATACATATTTAACCCCCACCACAATAACCCCTCTTCCTCCGCAATTGTTATTGCATTGTTTTTTTTCTTCTTTATATATTCCTCTAAAGAGAACGTATCGGTAAAAATATCAACTATTGCTATATCTCGCTTTAATTCAAACAAAGCAAGAGTTAACGAAGCTCCTATATATGGACGAGTCTCCGCTATAGCTGTATCTTGATCCTCGGCTAAATACAAATGAGAGATCCCTTTAGGATTTGCCCTACCATCAAGAGATTTTTCTCTTGGAGGAGCGTTCATTTCTGCTGATGTTAAAAGATCTCCTTTAATTACATTGTTTTCTAGTTTAGGACCATGCCCGATCCTTGCTCTCCAAAACTGTGTTTTTTTATTAATGATTTGTCTTCTATTTTTTGCCGAGTCAGCAATTGTTATTACAAAATTGTCTAATTCTGGATTTAAGATAAATCTATTATTATTTATTAAGTAATTGAATAATTTCTCTAGATTCTCAAATGAATTTTCTGATAAAACCATATCGTTTTCTCCTGAAAACTTTAGATAACAATTTCAGATTAAATATCCTCCCAGGATTAGCCCAATTATTTACGCCTTTCCTCTAAAATAACCTTGCTCAAAGATAGATCACGGATAACAAGAGGTTTGACGGTTCTTTTCCAAGCAGGTTGTTTTTGGGAAGAGGTTTTCATATTTTGTCTATTTTTCATTTTCCCCCCACCCCCAATAAATCTACGACCTTCCCTACCTTGCGCCTACAAGCGGTTTTGTAAATGAGGTCCGCGACGGCGACATCCTGGATCGCCAGGCCGGTTGAATCGAAGACCGTCACTTCTTCCTGGGAAATCCGTCCGGACTTCTTTCCGGCGACGATCTCGCCTAACTGCGCGTAAATATCCGCCCGGGATAAAAGACCCAAACTGACAGGGACATTGATTTCTCCACTGTGCGCAGCCTGGGCCCAATCGTCCACCACCACTTTGGCGTCGCGCAGGATCTTCGGATCGAGTTCCTGTTTGCCAGCGGCGTCGGCGCCGATCGCGTTGATGTGCGTGCCTTTCTTGATCCATTCGCGCCGGACAATCGGCGCGCGCGAAGGGGTCGAGGTCACAATGATGTCGGCCTCTTGCACGCACGATGCGATCGTGGCGGAGGCGCTCATGATTTCACGGGGGCGTCGCATCTCTTTGATAAACCGTTTCACTTCGCCTTCCGACTTGCCCCAGACGTTCACTTCCCTGATTTTAAAAATCTGCCGCAGCGCCGCGAGCTGGCTGTGGCCTTGAATGCCGCAGCCGATGAGCGCGACACGTGAAGAATCTTTGCGGGCCAGATATTTCGCGGCCACCCCGCTGGCAGCGCCGGTACGCAGGGTCGTCGCGTATGTCCCGTCCATAATGCTTAAAGGAAATCCTGTTTGTGGATCACTCAAAATAATGACCGCCATCACCGCCGGAAGATTATATTTGGCGTTCCCGGGATGCGCGTTCACCCATTTCAGACTGCATTTATTTAATCTGGAAAGATACACCGGCATGGCGCGGAAATCACCGTCAAATTTCTCCAGCTCCAGGTAAATCTTTGGTGGCATCTGCGCGTGTCCCAGCCCGTATTCCCTAAAAGCCGCTTCAACGGCCGGGATCGCCTTTTTCATATCGATGAGTGTTTGAATGGTTTTCTTGTCAAGGATAAGCGTTTGGAATTTTTTCATGGTTTATTGGATTGCTTGAAAGTTATTCTGTTAGGACTTTCGCGTTTGGCGATCTGCTTCGTTGCCGCCTCCGGTGCTCGCTCAACGTACTTCTGTGTATCGCTTCGCTCCTCGGCAGCGCCTCGCATCTCATCCAAACGCGAAAGTCCTGTCTGTTTTTTCAGACAGTTCATTTTATCCCAGAGTGCATGGCACTTCAACTTAAGAATTATAAAAGAACTCCGATCCTTTGGATTTCTTTCCTGACTTATCACTTGATAACCAGAGCAATTTATTGTCTAATGAATGTGATTTTTTTTAATCATCCTCATAAAGGAATTTACAAAGCATGAAATCGTCCGTTGACGAAGTCAGTCGTCTCATGAAGAAGGCCAATGACAACCTCGCTTTGGTTGTTAAAGGCAAACCGGAGAAAATCGAGCTGGTTATCCTAGCCCTGGTCGCCGGAGGGCATATCCTGATCGAAGACATCCCGGGCGTTGGAAAAACCACCTTGGCCAAGGCCCTGGCCAAAACGATCGATGGGACATTCAACCGCATTCAATTCACGCCGGATCTTCTACCGACCGACATCACCGGGATCAATATCTTTCGACAAACCGACAATCATTTTTCGTTTCACCCCGGACCGGTCTTTGCCAACATTGTACTCGCGGATGAAATCAACCGCGCCTCACCGCGTACCCAGTCCGCGCTTCTGGAGGCCATGGGAGAAGAACACGTCACGGTCGATGGCACGTGTCATCCGCTCCCCTCTGCGTTCATTGTCCTAGCGACCCAAAATCCGATCGAATATCACGGCACTTATCCGCTGCCCGAGGCCCAACTCGACCGCTTCATGCTACAGATCGACATGGGATATCTGCCTCAGGAAGACGAACAAAATCTCCTCATCAATCGCACCCGGGAGGAACCGGTTGAAAAAATTTCGTCGGTCCTGTCTTTGGCCGCGCTCAAAGAATTAAAATCCTTTGTCGACACGATCCTCCTGGAGGAATCGATCAGCCAATATATGCTGGACATCGTTCAGGCGACCCGGCATCATCCGCAATTACGGTTAGGTGTTTCGACCCGGGGAACACTTTTATACGCAAGGATGGTCCGCGCGCGGGCGATGCTTCATCAACGCGATTATGTGATCCCCGAGGATGTCAAACGGCTGGCGGTCCCGGTGTTGGCCCACCGGATCCTGCTCGATACGAAATCGCAATACGAAGGATCCTCCCGGTCCGAGATCATTGCGCAGATTATTGAAAACATCAAAATTCCCAAATAAGAGGGACGTAAGACATAAGATGTGAGACGTAAATAACGCGTCTAACATCCCTCGTCCTTCGTAAAAAAATTTACAAACCATGCCCAAACGACGATGGTCATTCTTCCTGCCGGCGCAGGACCATTTCTTTATCAAAAGACTCCTGATTCACATCAATGTCTGTTTCCCCGACTCCGGTAAAATTCTTTTGAGCACGTTATTGATCGGCGCTTCGATTGCAGCTCCGGGATTACATCTGATTGCGTATCTTCTTCCTTGTTTTATCTTCACTTTGTTCGTCACCGCGGTGGGGTTCTCGATTTTTTTCCGTCCTCGCGTGAGTGTCTTGCGCCAGCTGTCTTCGACACCGGCCGTTGGAGAATATCTGATTTACCGGATCATCGTGACCAATATCGGGAAAAGACCGATTAAAAATCTAACGGTCCTAGAAGGGATCCTCCCCTTCGGTCTTTACAACGTCTTCGACCACGCAAAGATCGACAACACGATCGGCTGCCTTCTGCCAAAAGAAAGCACCTCGCTTCGCCTGGTGATTCACTGCAAATTCCGCGGGGTGTATCAACTCTCGACGATTTGGGTCGCCAGCAGTTTTCCCTCGGGTCTGTTTCGCTGGCCGGTGCGCCTAAAAAAAACAGACAAACTGACCGTCTACCCGAACTTTATCTCCCAGACCGAATTCAAGATTCCCTTCCACCAAATTTATCAGCCCGGAGGGATCGCGGTCAGTTCGCACATCGGAGCTTCGAATGAATTTCTCAACACCCGCGAATACCGTCACGGAGACCGCCTGAAAGATATTCACTGGGTCTCCTCGGCCCGCAGCGGCAAACTCATCGTCAAAGAATATGTGGATGAATATTTCGTGCGCATCGGACTTTTTCTGGACACCGCTTTTTCAAAAGGCGAAGAACCGCATTCCTTTGAAAAAAGAATTTCCATGGCCGCTGGGATCGCCGATGCCATTGCCCGGAAAGAATATATTATCGATCTCTTTGCCGCTGGTGAGGACTTATATCATTTTCAAATCGGACGAGCGATGGCACACCTGGAAAATCTGCTCGAACTTCTCTCCTGTCTGGAAGACACCAAAAAAGTGGACATCAAACGGCTTCAAAATAATTTAATGCGCCACACCCGCGAGATCTCGGCGATGGTCATGATCTTTCACGATTGGGATCAAGCACGCTCGCAGCTTTGCCGGAGTCTGGAACATCTAGGGATCAGCCTGCGCGTGATTGTGGTCAGGGATAAATCCCTGACGCTTGCACCCGACCGAAAACTCGTGATCATCTCGGCAAAAAAGCGAGGCATGGAAAAAATCGAATGATTTTTTTTCTTTATGGAACCCACCGAGCATGCCCGTGGTACAAGTAGAGGGATTGACCTTCCCTCTACTAATAAGAAGGAAAAGGTCAATCAGACTGAGACATTGGCGAACGAGGCCCCATCATCTATGGAAATACTCTTAACCGTACTCTCCGCCTGGGCGGTCTACGGGCTGTGTCAGCACGACGCGCTTCTTCCTTTCTTGGGAACGGTCATCGCGTTGATTTCGTTTTTTAGACGCCCTGTGGTCAAACTCGAACGAACAATGCGCTGGCTTACCCTTGTTGGAATGGCGCTGCTTTTAGGATGGCTTTGGCGCAGCCTTCTTGTGGAGGACCGGTCGGATTTCGGATTGATCGGGATCATGCAAACGACATTGGTTTTCCTGTCGATCTTCGTGTGGTTCCAGCATCACTACTCCTATCGGTCATACGCTTTAAGATGGATGTCCTGGATGATCG
Organism: Candidatus Omnitrophota bacterium; assembly: GCA_023247705.1. Taxonomy (GTDB): domain Bacteria; phylum Omnitrophota; class Gorgyraeia; order Zapsychrales; family JAHFFX01; genus JAHFFY01. Next base: position 38,275 of record JAHFFY010000008.1, read on the forward strand.
TCGCACTTTCGATCGATGTTCGGTTTGAGCGGGTCTCGTACGCGATGTTTTGGATCTTTTGTCTTTTGAATATCTCTTTTATCCTGATCAAAGCGCTTATGGCATCGGAAAATCTCGGCGAACCCAAAAATCAAAAACGGAAGTTCAAAATCATCTTTTCCCGGTTCTGTTATTTCACTGTGTTTCTCTCGATCTCCTTTGGCTTATTCGTGGGACTGGTGCGTTTTGTGCAGTTAAGCGACAAGGCCTTCATGCGTTTTATCCAGGATTATTTTCTGCTTTATCCGCATCAGTTGTTGGAATTCGGTCAGACCCTCGATCTGCGCAGCCCCGGATACAGCGGACGGGACATCCGCCCGATTTTTGAAATCGACCGCAAGAACACCAATCAACTTTATCTCGTCACCCAGATCTTTGAACAATATCAAAACGGACGATGGGAAAAATCGCCCGAAGGGCCCAAACATCCTCTCTCCAATATCCTGCCGCCGGAACAGGAAAAACTCAATCTGGTTTTATTCGATCAGTTGAAAGGAATCCTGCCCGCCCCCTCCCGGGTGGATGCAGTCCGAAATCACAACCAAATGTTCGAACAGGACAACAACGGCATCATCACCTCTCCTGATCCCATCATCCTTAAAGCGACTTTTGCGATGGACAGTCATACCGCACCCGCCATTCCAATCACCTCAGATCAAAAAAGAGCGTTAACGCAACTGTCGCCCTCGCTGCAAACACATCTCAAACCATACCTGGAGCGGATCGTCGGACAGGAATCAGACCCGCTGAAGGTCGCTCAAACCATCGAATTCTTTTTCCGGAAAAATTTTCAATACTCACTGGATATCAATTACGGGGCGGATGAAAAAGGGTTGCTGGGGATGCTCAAAGACCGCAAACCAGCTTACTGTTCCTATTTTGCCTCGGCGATGATCCTGATGCTGCGCGAACGCAATATCCCCGCCCGTCTTAAAGGAGGATTTTTTCTCTCGGAGACCATCAATCATGGTAAACAATTTCTGGCCCGCGTGCGCGACGCCCATGCCTGGGTTGAGGTGCTGGTGCCGGTTGAAGAAAAAAACGGATTTTACCATTGGGTCGATTTCGATCCGACACCGGCGGCTGCCCGGTGGGGAGCCATCAACCAGGGCGATCCTTTGAACCCGCTGACCGACTGGTTGTGGCGTTCACAGCGGCGCATGCGGGCGGAACTGGTCTCCATCGATGCACCACAGATGACGACACATGTTCTGTTTTTATTTCTTATCTTTATTTTCCTTAAAAATTACAAAGATCTCTTGCAAGGATTGAACATGTTCAAACGGCATCCGAAAACGACGGTGAGCGCCTCAGCTACGGACACTCAAAACTGCCTTGCCATCTATCAATCCTTTGAAGCCATCCTGCAAAACAAATTCGGAATCCGCAGGCAATCCCATCAGACCGACGAAGAATTTCTCATGGATCTACGCGAACGCAACCTGATGTCCGTTGAAACGATATCATTCATCGGGTCGTTTATTAAACAATACCACGCCGTGCGGTTTGGAAAAAAAACTTATCGTCGTCTGGAGGATTATGTTCAGGCGCTGGATGGAAAGATCAAACATGGAAAAAAATCACGGACGTAGCCAACCGTACGCTAACCTCATCGCAGTGACCGCGGCCGCAGAGCTTCCGATGACGCTGATTCCGATCTGAATAATACGATTTTGGATATGCCTCACGAGAAGGACAACGAAAACAAAAATCGAACCCGCCATGATCACCAAAGCCACTGATAAAAAAAATCCCGTACCGTATCCAACGGCTGCTTCTGTCTGAAGACTTGATCAATACTCCGCCTGAAAAATCAAACTTCCTTTCTCATCATATTCCTTCACGTCGACCGGGACATTGTTGTGATAACGGACCACACTTTTGAGCGTTCCGTCCGGATAATATTTTTTGGAAACCCCGTGGGGCTTATTGTTGCGGTACATGGTCTCCCAGTTGATCTGTCCGTTTGGAAAATATTCACGGCTGATTCCCTGGAGCAGACCATTCTGAGTGTTCCATTCCTCCCACGTCTGACCGTTCTCAAAATATGTTTTGTCAACGCCGTCAAAGGGTTGCCCGTCCGCTTTTAATCGCTTTCCTTCGCGGTAGAGGACATCTTCCATCAGTACCCCGCTCTCATAGTAGGCTTTTAAACTGCCGTCCGGTTCGTCATTTTTATAATGCGCGACCCGCTTCAATCGGCCCGACTCGTAATACTCGTTCGTTTCGCCCTCAAGCTTGTCTTCCTTGTAAAATCCCCCCCAGCGCAACTGGCCGTTTTCGAAATAGACTTTATAATTTCCCTCGATCTTGCCGTCTTGATAGGCTAAATCTGCTTCCAATCCGCCGTTGTAAAAAAATTTTTTAAATGACCCATTGGATTTTTGATCGGTGAAATCCCCGATCCAGCGCACGTTTCCGTTCTGATAAAACCCCCGGCATACACTGTAGGTTGTTCCATTCGTTGAGACCTCCTGGCAAAAAGAGGACGGTCCCGAATATTCTCCGGTATGATCGGGGTGCTGCCCCTTTTCCTTCACGACATAAAAGACGGCAAACAGAACAATCATGACCGGCAGAATCACGATCGGAAGATTATTCTCTTTTTGGACAGGCACACGAATCTCTTCGTCTTTCAGTGATGATCTGACCGCCATCGCTTCCAGTTCATTGACCTCTGCTGGATCAACCTCTTCCTCTAGTATCCGCAGGACGTCTTTCGCTCGTTCAACATCGGATTCCTGAACAAGCAATCGGACGTTTCCCATGCCCAGCGTCAGGTGATGCCGAAATCCGCCGGCATCATCCGCGGAGACGATCGCTTCAATGCCGCTGTCTTTGAGCAATCCCTGCGCCATTTGCGCGTCGTGCTTGGCGAAAAAAACTTTGATCACAATGAGATTAGGCATGAAAAATCCCTACAGCTCATCCCCTCGTCTTGAAAAACACTGATATTTTGTTGCGGTTGATTTTATTTAGCTCTTCCCGGCGGCTGCGGCATTGTTTGCAGCGGGAGGTGCGGCCTGTACGGATTCGGATACCAGACGCGCATTCACTTTCAGCGTCTTGTCCGCTTTGACCAACAGACCTTTGTTGGCAAGCCGTTTGTATCCCGGCTTTGTGACTTCAACGAAATAACTGCCGGCGACCACATGAGGGATATTATATTCTCCCTGATCGTTGGTTGTGACCTCGTATTTGTTCGCGTCATTTCGAAAGATCATTTTGACTCCACTTAAAGGATTTTTGGTGATTTTATCGATCGCCATTCCCATCAAAACACCCTGACCGGTTGGGGACGGGTTCGCGGCGGCATTGGCCTCCGTGGGTTTCGCTTTCGATTTTCTGGCCGCCAGTGCCGGTTTCAAACCGACACCGCTCAGTGAAGCGCCGACCGCGAAGGTGGTCAGCACAATCACCCCTAACGTTCTTGAAAAATAAAATTTGCTTATCACGTTCCCCTCCTTATTGATAAAAAAAACTGATTACCGGTGCCCCAGGGTCCCAGTCGCCAGGACCCCAGAAAAAAAACTGGGACGCAGGGGACTGGGGCACCGGGACCCCTTCCCTTAATATTTACTTTGCATGTCCATACTTAACATAATCGATTCTCAAATCTTCCATATCGCATTTCATCGGACCGTGAAATCCAAACGGGGTTTCGGCGAAAAAGGCATCGATCATATCTTTTTCTTCCACAACCGTCCGGTTGGAATCCTTGACGATCTTTTCGGCCCTCTGCCCGACTTTCTTCTCGGCGATACTGCGCAGAAAGACCGGAATTTTCGCGATCATCTGGTCGAATTGTTTCTTGGTCGCCGGATCCCAGGCCGCTTGCGCTTCCGGGGTTGATCCTGAGGATTCGATTTTTTGGGATGCGTCCATCACATAGGCTCCGTTTTGGGTTCGCTCATGATACCGCTCAACGCAAAAGTTCCTTCAATATCCTTTACGCGCGGCATAGGTGAAACAAAAAAAATATTTTCTCCATGATTCATCCGTTGATTTATACTCGTTCGATCCGAAAAAATAATCAACAAGCGTTTCTCTCACCCGAGCGATTTCTTTCAGCCGGGGAAATCCTTTGAGCTCCGCCAAGGTCAAATCGATCAATTCCAGGGCACGCTCGGCGGCCCGCTTAGAATAATCAGTGTTCTTGGAACGCCAATTCATGGCCCGTTCGACTTCCCCTCCGATATGAGCCATTTGCTCAACGAAAGAAAATTCCTTCCAGCGTCCTTTTGCAAGTTCTTTGTGCTGATAATTCATTGATCGATCCTCTTTTCAACAACAGCAACGATCTTCTTTCGGGTTGCTTCACTGTCCACGCCGCGGCTGTGATTGTCGTGAGAAGGACGCAGGTTGATCATCGCATCAAATTCAATAAAAGCCTCACCCTGCGCATTCGGATAAAGATTGATTCCCCAAAGATTTTTTTGCAAAGATCCTTCCTCCAGCAATAACGCTTCCAAATCGGAATGAAGCTCCGCATCAACTGCAATCCATTCCTTATCAATATCCACGACCGCCTTCACCAAATTTCCAAAGATGACTGCAGATATCGCTTGGAGTTCTTGGCGCGTTAATTTTCCGGTGATTATTTTCATGATCCTAGACTCTGAAACGCTACCGATTGGCTTATTATGTTCATGACTTCAACACCTGTCAAGAAAGAGTTCTCGCTTCTTAATACGCGCTCAGATGACCGTCATCCGCCAGCAGCGGTGGACCTGGCGGTTGCGGTAATCTTCGGGAATGGTGTCGGGGGTCAGCTCGGTCAGATCTTTCACCGGAAGCCCTTCCAGTTGCGGTTCGAAACGCTGATGATTCGTCGAGAACAGCAGCACCCCGCCCCGGGCCATCACCTTCAACACATCCCGGATCAGGGCAGGATGATCACGATTGATATCAAACGCCTTGTTCTCTTGTTTGTCTTGAAAAAATGACGGCGGATCAACCAAGGCCAACGCGAAACGTTTCCCTTGGCGTGAGATTTGTTCCAAAAATTTTCCGGCGTCCGATTGAACAAAATGATGTTGCGGTCCCGATAATCCGTTTAACGATAAATTGTCTTTGGCCCACTGCGTGTACATCTCGGAACGGTCAACGGTCACAGTCGAACACGCGCCCCCGGCCGCCGCCGCACACGTAAACGAACCCGTGTAAGAAAACAAATTTAAAAAATCTTTTCCCTTACTCATCTGCCGCACGATCATCCGCGTGTCGCGGTGGTCCGAAAACAACCCCGTGTCGAGAAAGTCATCCAGGTTGACCCAAAAATAAAGGTCCCGCTCTCTGACCTGAAACCGTTTGCCTTTGGAGGCGAGCTTTTTGTAACGCGGGCCGTCCTGCGTTTTGGTTTGGCGCCGCCGTAGATGAATGTTACGTAAAGGAATATTCAACGCCTCGGCCGCGGCCCTGGCGATGTGGGGAAGATATTCGGGTCCGGTTTGCAGACGGATATATTCGGCCACCACGATATGCCCCGCGTACCAGTCCACCACCGCCCGGACTTCCTTAATATCCCAGTCATACAAACGGAAGCAATCGATCCCCTCGCGTTTGAATTTGCGCGACAGATGCCGGAACCGTTTGCGGATCCGGTTCGCCAGCATCACGGCATGTTCTCGAGTTTTCTCGGGTGTGACGAAGCCTTTGGGGATCGGTGGTTGGGAATGGTGTTGGGAAATAAAATGTTTTGGTTTTGAATAATTTTTCATAAGATCATACTCTTGCAAACAAAATAAAAATATTATGCCATAACGTTTATTAGAAGCCATTTCATAACCCCTTTTCACCACGTCAACCTCGTCAATGAGAAGGCCCGTTTTCGAGGTTGTAAAATGACTTCTAATAAAAAGGAATTATAAACACGACCGTAGGGAAACACAAACAAAAAACAAACGGCAGCGTTTTTCGCGCCCCGTCTTCACTCTTCATCCGACAAGACAACCGAGACAAACGTTTTGCCGTTTATTTGATCTTGGGAATCGGCACCAGCGTGATCCCAGAGCAATCGCTGCATTCTCCCTCGGTGCGATGGAATTGATTTAGACATCGCGGACAATCCGATAAACTTTGAGCATCCGAGGAAAATCGATCTGCATCTAAAATGGCTGGATCGCATTCAATATTTTTTAAAAACCCATTGGTCACATCGATTAATAAAGCGGGGTTAATCGGGGACCAAACACTATTTCAAAAATAGTTTGTCCCTGATTTATTTTACAAATTTCTCTGTATCTTTTGTTAATCCTTCCGGAGGGCTTCCCGGTAAGCCGCCGGCGAATACCCGCGGACCTTTTTTCCGTTGATGACCGCCAACGGCACAGCCAGGTCGCCGTCCAGTTTGATCTTTCGCTGGGCCGCGCTTTTGTTTTTCTCGATATCGTATTCCTTAAATGAAATTCCATGGGATTGCAGAAACTTCCGGGCCTGGGTGCAGTAAGGACACCATTTCGTGACATACAATTCCACTTTTGCATGCTGATCGAGTTGGGCGTCGGCTTCGTTTTCTGGCGATTCAACAGACGGTGTTTGATCACTGCCACCTTCCTGGCTTGACCGGGTTTCCTCAAACGTCGGAACCGTTTTCACTTCTCCCACAGCCTCGGAGGCGCGCGGGGCCCGGTCAGAAAAGTGTTTCACGCCTTTTTGATCCACCCACATGTGAATCTCAGCGAAGCCACCCTGCGCCGCGAAAAAAATGAAAACCGCTAAAAAAAACAAAATGATAATACGCCGTCGTACCAATTTCATCATTGATCCTTCAATCTATTTTCGCAAGGAAACGTGATCATCATTCGGGAAACATCATACTTATCCTGAATGACATATCGCATTCCCGGAATCCTTCCCTCACACAGATGTCTGTATATACTCAATCTTACCGATCGGAACGATCTTGGTCACGTTTCCAACGGACACGGTAATGCAGTCCGATTGGACTTTGTCCAGCTGGTAGCACATCGGCTCTTCGTTTTCGACCTTGATCAAAAGTTTCTGACCGGCGTACGAATTGAGATTGCTGATAAAATCACTCATGGCGGCCCTCCTGTGCGGTCTTTAAAGTGTTGGCTTTTCCTGCGGTTAAATTTTCTAAAATGAAAATCCCTCCCCGGTGAAATTGCAGTTCAAACCCCTGACGGATGAGATATTTTATCAGAAATCGGCTATTTACAATAAAAAACCTCGGCCGGTAGATTCGAATGAGATCATCGAAATTCTTTTCGCTCGAAGCCAGGCCCCGGGGTAAAGCAATGACCGGACGGTCATACACGCAGGAGTCCTGGTTGAACTCCGAGGCGATCAGATCCTCGGGCCCCGCATGTTCCCTGATCCATTGGACCGCGTCGTGGCGGTCAGCGATGTAAGATAAATTAAACCGCGAATCGGCGGCGGTAAATAATGTCAAAAAATTGACAACCGTCATCCGCAGTTGCCAAACCACGGCAATCACCAGGACAACACCCAGCAACCATTGGGCTGTGTTTTTCTGCGCAACAATCTTCGCTACCCCCTCGCCCACCGCCCAAAACCCGACCGCCCCCCAAAACAAATACGGGATCAACGCGTAACGGAACGCGTCGGTCTCGTTTTTAAAATACCAGAGATTCACTGTGTAGCAGAATAAAACTCCTAATCTCTGCCAGAACAAAACAGCCGTCCAAGGGTCCCGTTGTTTCCGATCCGCCAGTACGTACACCGGAACCAGCACCAGCGAAAAACACGCCAGGCCCAGCGATTCAAACGTCGCGGCCACATGACTCTTGATGACCTCCAGAATATCTCCGGGTAAATATTCTTCCATCCCTCAAAGACCAAAACCGGAAAACGATTCTGCAAATGACTCCCCGTATACGCCGAGGAGAGCGAAAATGTTTTGGAGGAACTAAAATATCCCGGGTAAATCATATGATATTTCATCAGCGAAATCATTTCGTACGGTAAGACGATCAAACCAAAGCCTGCCGCCAGCTTCTAGCAGCGCCGCAAGGAATCGGCATTGATCCCGTGAAGAAAAAAGACCGCGATCAAAAACCCCGCGCCATTGTAGATCGTCGCGGCCCGAGTCAAAAAAGCCAATGCCAGGATCCCTCCGATCAAAAATTCTCTTCCGGATGATTGCAGAAAAAGAACGGTCGCCAACAAAATCAAGCACAAATGCCATTGCTCCGACCAGGGCGTAAACGCCGCGAAGATAAACGATTTTGAAAACGTGAAAAAAACCGTCCAAAGAAACGCGGTCCATTCCTGGACCTTGATCCTCAGGATCGCGTAAAACAAAAGCCCGTTGATCGAACTTAAAAGCAAATTGAAAAAATAAACGGCGGCAATCCCTTTAAAGGCAATGAGCATCGCGGCGAAGAAAGGAAACAACGGCGCTTTAAACGCGAACGCGGAGAAATACGGGGTCAAAAAACTCAGATGCACGTTGTAAGAAATGTTAAACCCTTTGCCGTGGGCAAAATTCGTGGCGATGTTGAGATATTCGCAGGCGTCCGCGGTCAAGACCCTGACCTGACTGAACGGATCATTGACGATCAAAATCGACAGAGGAATCAAAACAGCGAACGCGATGTCCCACTGGGAGATGGTGTGAATGGATTTCGTGTTCGGATTATTCATCGAAAATTAATTTTGTAAATGCTCACGGTCATCGTCGTTGCGCGCTATCAAGATTAAACAATGACAGCGCGCAATGAAGACCGGATCCCCGGACAACCTAATCACCGGATGACCGATGATTTCACTGCTCCTGCCTGCCTCACGGCAGCTTCTGTGCCTCTTCTTTAAATTCTTTGATCAAGTCCTTCATCTCTTCGGTCGCCTCGCTCCCGTAACCTTTCAACGTCTCGACCTCCCGTGCCGCGGCCTGGACATACGCCTCTCCTAAATATTCGCGGGCCTCGGGAAAACGCGGACGCAGCCGCAGGGCTTTTTGATAATTTTCGATCGCATGATCAAGATCGCCGGTCTTGCGCTGGGTGAAGGCGAGCATGTTGAGAACATCAGGGTTCGTTGGTTCACGGCTGTAGGCCTGTTTGAAATATTCCAAGGCGCCTTTGTAATCTCCGGCATGGGAGGCGGCCTTGCCTAAATCGTACAAACTTTTTTCCGGCGCGGCCGGCGCTTCTGCGGCCGATGGCTGGGTTATGGGGTTCGGGCTGGGGGAAGAATCAGACGGACGGCAGATTAAAAAAATTGATCCAACCACAACGGGACCAACGATCATCCAATGATTTTTTAACATATTCATCCTCCTCCGTTATTTATTAAAATATTATGCCCCCTTCAGATGGGCCGGGGGATTAAAAATGCGTGGCGTTTAGATCAACCTACGCCTTGGAAACGACCTCCACCTTCCAGGTTTTATTGACCCAAAGACCGACGATCTCATGGCCGCTCCAGAGACGTTTGAGGCGTTTGACGGCGATGCGGATTTGTTGGTGGTGGATATTTTTCTTGACGGGGTTCCCGCGGCAATCGTAGTGACCGATGACAAAAAGCCGGGTGGAATGATTGACGTTGATCGACACGTTGATGCTGCGCTGGATTTCGCTGATATCTTTCTGTTTGGATAAAACACCATCCATCCCCGCCTCGGTGATCACATCCACAAAATCCACGGAATAATTTTCTTTGATCCAGTTCAAAACAGGCAACTGCACCCGCCCGTCCATGCAATTCAAACAAGTCGCGCGTGTCTCCATCGTCCGTTATTCTATCTAAATTTCTTGGTCATGCAACGAGAAGTTTTGTGATTTTAAGGACATAAAAAAGCCATCTTTGTTTCAAGATGGTTTTTTTACAATAACTTTTTAAATGATTCAATTACAACAAAGGTTTCAGCTCAACAGTCACCACCGGTGAACTCGCAATCGCTGAGGCACTAGCAATTTGGGGACTCGCACTTCCCGCGGCCACAAAAGTCGTGATTGAGACCGGAACGCCGATTTCATTTTGACTGGTCAGATCCACTGAGGTTTGCCAAATTTTGGTATTACCGAAATAAGAACATTAACCGAATGATTGTCCACCACCCAGGTCGCACCGATAAATGCCTGCCCCCCTCTGGAACCAACAGCGCTACCGGTTTGGGTAAATGTGATTTTGGAGATGTAATAATGCTCGGGCGCTTCAATGACAAAACTAATCGTGTACATGGTTGATCTCGGGGTAAAGGCTGCGGTTGAGGCCACACAACCTCTGGACCAGTAAACCACTCCGCCTAAGCCGGAATCAACGGGGCCGACGTCCATGTTAATACCGATTTTTAATTGATTGGGGTTGATTGGATCAGGGGCGGTGAGCGAGGAATCATAACATCGTGAAGCCAGGGCGTCGCTAATATTAGTGAAGGCGACCTGCTGGGCGTTTGCCGAAACTGTTCCCCATAAAAACGCGACTCCCGCCAGTAAAATCTTTGCGCAAAATCTCATTTTTTTACTCCTTTCATACCAAAGTTGTAGGGTTGAATTAAAATACTCTGCAAATATATCATGAAAAGCGGGACGCGCCATTTTTTTTGAGAGGCTTTAAGAATTTGTCATCGGTTGTGCGGGAAATGGGGTTGGCCCCGTTTCCTCTGATCTCTCTGTAAAAAAATCATTGATCATCTTTGTCCAAATGAAAATGATGCAAAAATCGGTGTAAAAGCGGCGTAAACAGGATCGCGAGAGATGAATAAAAACCCACCGCACTCAACAGCGCAAAAACAGCCGTGAAAAATTTTCCGGAATCAGTTTGCAGGTTACCCTGGAGGCCTAAACCGGTCATGATCATGACCGCATTCACCAAAGCATCGACCCAAGATTGGTGTTCAAAATAATAATAACCCAAAGTTCCCGCAAAAATGGTTATAGACACAATAACCATCGAAAAAATAAAACTGTTCAACATCCTCTTTAGAAACAGGTCATACGGCAGGACAGGTTGGCGCCGATGTTCAAAAATAAATCGTTTGGGCATGAAATTGATTTTATCTTAAAAAATCGGGACAGACACTAATTTTCTTTTGAAAAATAGGGTTTGTCCCGCATTACCGATGAAAGTTTGAAACAAGGCCTATTGATTCTTCCTCGGATGGACCGGCTTCGCGGCACATTTTTGTTGAAAACTTTTATAAAGTTCCATTTTCCAGACATGCTTCTCTTGTTTTAAAAGCTCGTAACTCTCCCGCGTCAGGTCAGCCACAAAATAGGTATCGTAATCGCCCCAGTTGTTCACTTCGTAATTTCTTATGCCGGAACCCAGCGGCTTGATGATCCGGTCGAGCGCGAACTGCCGCATTTGGGCTTGCCAGGCTGGCAGGTCTGGATTGGCAGAACCTTCTCGAATCTTGCAGATCACCATAATCTTGGAATAGGGATGGTTCTGAAATTCTTCCCCAATTTCTTTGTCTCTCGCCGTCATTTCATCCAGAACGGCTTGACGTTCCCGGTGGACCTTCGCTTTTAAATCTGCGGCCTTTTGAAAACCCCAGACCAAAGGAACCGCCAAAACCAGCAGCGCCGGAAAAATGATTTTTTCACTCCCCCATCTTAACCGGCGCAGAGTCAGGGGAACGAGAAAATAGGAAATAATCGCGCCCAAAAGAATCAGCGCCGGTCCCACGATCATGCCGAAAAACATTCCCAGTCCGGTGTAATCACAATCCACCGAACCACACGCCGAGACCTGGATTAAAATCGCGATTCCCGATCCGAACAAAAAAATACCGAATAATGCGCCGATGAGACAGCAATAGCCGAAAATTCGATCTGCGGGTGAAGTCGTGTTCATAAAGGATTATATTGTTTTTTTGATGAAAAAAAACTTTTTTAATAATTAAAAAAATCTTTCAGCGTAAAAGTCTCGGTGGGCTTAAGCGTTTGAAACGCCTCCAGGATTTTGGACTGCGCATTTGCCGTCAACCGCCGGCCCTTGCGTCCTTTCTGGACCATCTTGAAGGTCAACTGCTTAGTCGAGGCCTTCACCAAATCCGCGCTGGTCACCCCCAGGCGGGTCATGAGCGTATCTAAAGGTTGGGGGCCGAAGTCGGATTGCATGAGCAAGATCTCTATTACTAGGAACAGAGACTAATTTCCTTTTGAAAAATGGTGTCCTTATTTAATTTCCCCTAATTAATAGTAGAGTATACCAGCCCCTCACAATAACTAATTTTTAATTCCTCATCGTTCAAATTTCTTAAACTCTCAAAATCTGCTCGGTCTTTTACAAATTCAACAATTCGTTCACGGGGCGTATTTTTGTAGCTTTCATAAAAGAAATCAAACAAATCAATAAGGTCTTTTGCTTTCCGTCCTTGCCGGAGAGGAACGCCCAAAAATGTATCCGGTTGCCTGCGGTAGGCAATTAATTCTTCATCGGTCATTGGATTTGTGCAATGCACCCGTTCCCCCGTTACAGTACGATATACTCCCCATATTTTCTTTTCATGCCCCGACACTGTGGCCGTTTCTAAAATCGCCTCTACGTTTTGACCTTCCTTATCAGGAATCAAATATTTTTGTCCAATAATTAGCCGTGGTGGCATATCTTTACCGGCAAAAGCGAATTCAGGATATTCTCCGTCAAACGTTGATGGAATTTCTTCATGCTCACATACTGATCTAACCAAATCAAACATATCAATATGTTTTTCCCGTGCCTTCAATGCTTCACGCAAACTTGTAAACTGAAAATCGAGACTGAATTCTGGAATCTTAAAGCCATGTGCAAATCCAGCCTTATGCTCAGAAATTCCCTCTAAATCATATTCAAAAGGATGATTGGTAACAAAAAGATATGCCTTCTGATCTTCTTTCCATGAAGATTCCTTCTGTTTAATCCCTGCAACAATATCCGGCATTTTTCTCAAAAAATCAGGAACGTTGATATCCACAAAAACGATTCTTTCATGTTTCGCTTGTTTAATTAAAGCATCCCCTATTTGCTTACTAATCCCTATATTGTCTTTATGGGGCTGTCGTACTTTTGCCTCTATAGAATATTTTCTACCAGTTTTGGGAGATACCGCTGTAAATTCACAATGAGTAGTCCGGCTATCTTCTTCGTTTTCTATCTCCAAACTAAAACCAGCTTTAATAAATTCGGTGGCAACGTATGTTTCATACTGCGCACCGCGAAAATTATTTTTATCTTTCAGTCTTCCTAATAAACGATCCTGAATCTTTACGTTATGCCCCAAAAGATACAAATTATAGGAAAGATTCATGATCGCAGAAACAGCACCAGACATCGGCGCATCATTTATAGACCCATCAACGCTTTGATGCTGTTGCATGTATTTATGCGCTTGTTCATTCCATTGAATCAGCGGATGCCGATCTTCAAACGGCTTGGCAAATTCTCCTTGTCCCTAATCTTTTCCAAAGACTGAGCGAATATATTCAAACAAAAAATCATGAAACGTCTTCCATTTCTGTGAATAATACATCCTGTTACCAACAGCAACCATGCGATAGCCCTTAAACTCAAGCGATATTATTGACCTGCCTAACCCTTGTTGTTTTTCTACCTGCATTTGTTTTGCTTTTTGTCGTTCAAATTGCAAACGAACATCGTCGGGAATCATATCAGATTTACCGTAACAGCATTTTTTATACTTTTTCCCACTACCGCAAGAACAGGGGTCATTTCTTCCAACTTTTTTCATTGGTCTCAATTCTCACTAAACGCCTGAAGAATTCCAAGAACGCATATCGAATTCACAATAATAAGTCGGGACATGTCCGATCTATTATGATCTTCTTTCCCAATTCAACGGAAGTCCAGCCATTGCGTTAGGTCTTCTCTTCGCCCAAAAGTCTTTACCGGTCGACTAAAACACCCGGGAGACTGTGGTCATGTGTCCGGATGAATTTTCGGCCATGGCCGAAAATCTGACCTGCGCGGTTCGAATTTTCATACCGCGATCAGAACGGACACGATAACCAACAGCCAGTATCATATCAAGATTATAAAAATCAACATTCCTAGAAACCTGTCTTGAACCCTCAGTTTGAACTATTAGGAATTTCCGAATAGTTGCCGTACCTTTAAGCTCGCCTTCATCGATAATATTCTTAATATGCTCATTAACAGTCGGCACAGAAACTTGAAATAACTCGGCTATCATTTTCTGGGTAAGCCATGCCGTTTCGTTTTCAAGACGCACTTCCAGCTTTATTTTTCCATCCTCAGTTTGATAAAGAATCATTCCTGATGTTCCGGTTGCTTCATTCATCGATAAAACCTCCCGACATGAACCTGAAATTTATTCTAAAAAAATCTCCCGGGCAAACGAAAGACTATCCTTTTTTTCCTGAGCCGGCTTTCAATTCCTTCTGGGCCGTTTCCAGCCACTGTTTATGTTCTTGACGGTAAAACGGCGGTGAGATTTTACAATTTTTAATGATGGCGGCGAATATTTTTTGGGCCTCATCCGTTCTTCCCAGACTTTTGAGAAACAGGGCGTGGCGGCAGCGGGCCTCTTCCCCGACATAAGACTGGCTCAAGGTTTCGTACTCCTTGAGAGCGGCTTCCTTCTCTCCCAATTTTTGTAAAACCACCGCGTACAAAAGATGGTCTTCCTGGCGGCTGAATTTTTGCGGGGCGCGGTCCAGGCTCAAAAGGGTCTCTTTGGATTTAAGGTAATCCTCCTGGCAAAAAAAAGACTGGGCCATTAAACTCAACACCTCCGGGTCATCGCCATGCCAGCCGTCCCGGCACACTTTCAGCGTTTCGGTGGCCTGGGGATACTGCCGGCAATCCATATAGGCGCGGGCCAGGGCGAGACGGTTTTTTACGGAATCGCACAGGTCGAGTTCTTCTTTGAGTTGGGTGATCTTGTGGCTGGGGACCACGACCCCCTGCACGGCGGTCGTAAGATCGTCTACAGTGCCGCGCAGGTCCGGCAAGACCTCCACGATCAAATACACCGCACAGCCCACAAAAGAAAAAACCAGGATGATCCACAGCCATTGACTCCGTCCGGTTTTGTAAGCGTGCACCGCGCAGACAATTTGTAAAAGGATGGAGATCGAGAGAGGAAGATACATGATATTATTGGGGGTAGTTCATTTTATTTTTAAAAACGGGGGTCAAGT
This sequence comes from Candidatus Omnitrophota bacterium, assembly GCA_023247705.1. Taxonomy (GTDB): domain Bacteria; phylum Omnitrophota; class Gorgyraeia; order Zapsychrales; family JAHFFX01; genus JAHFFY01. The sequence continues at coordinate 53,406 of JAHFFY010000008.1, forward strand.
TGATCTTCTAAACAATACGAAACTTTTGTCACGTTACCACACTTCCCCGGTCCAGTCAAGAAACCGTCAACTTCTATTGGAAAAACCTCCTCAACACCCGGTGTTGAGGAGGTCCATCTGCCCAAATGATCTGTTGACTTTTAAACATTTTTGGCTATAATTTCTTCATTCCTCATCAGCAAATTTTATCCCACTCCATAACAATAATGGGATGTGATCTTTAGATAAAAACTTATTCCCCTGTAGCTCAGTCGGTAGAGCGGTTGGCTGTTAACCAATAGGTCCGAGGTTCGAGCCCTCGCGGGGGAGTTTTTCAGGACACAAAAGCCCTTCGGCTATATCGTTGAAGGGCTTTCTTTCTGTTGGGTAAAAGAGTCACGTCATTTATGAGCTTACCCCCATTAAGCAAGTGACATCGGTTAAACAAAGCGCGGCCGAGTACCATAGGTTAATTGTACGAATCGGAGGTAAAGTGAACATGTCGCTGAAAGCTATTATTAAAAAAATGATGCATAGTCCGACACTCAACCCATTTATTAGAGGGGGTATAAAGTTATTTCGTTCAGAGAAACTAAATGATTTTTTGATGTACCGAGTGCCCATTTTGGGGAAGTTCTCATTAAAAGTGACGAATAGCAAAAAATTGATTCTTAAATCCAGCGGGAATGACGCCATAGCTATAAAGCTCTATTGGAAAGGAATGGACGGGTTTGAACCAGAGACATTTCCTCTTTTTCGAAGCCTTTTGAAGCATTCAAAAACTTTTTTTGATATCGGGGCAAATATCGGAATTTATTCGTTGGTCGCAGCCGTTGAAAACCCTCAAATACAAGTCCATGCCTTTGAACCATCCCCCTTGCCGTTAAAAAGCTTTAAGGAAAATCTGAATCTGAATAATCTAAAAAATATAAAGATCCACTCGACCGCAATTACGAATTATGACGGAGAAATAAAACTATTTATCCCAGCCTCACGCAGTATCCCGACATCTTCCTCAACTCGTCATGGTTTTAGAGAAAATTGCAAGGAAATTACTGTCCCGGCCGGAAAATTAGACTCTTTTGTTGAGAATAATAATATTGGGAATCTGGATTTAATTAAAATTGATACGGAAGGAACCGAGCATCTTGTTTTTGGGGGAGCAAGTAATGTTCTGGCGAACCATAGACCAATTATAATTTGTGAGGTCTTGAAGGGCCTAACGGAAACCCCGCTTCAAGCTGTTTTCGATAAGAATGAATACCGCTCTGTTTGGATTTCCGGTGAAGGATTAATTGAGAAAAGCATTGAAGGTGATCCCTTCTATGAATTTAATAATTTTTTGTTTATTCCAAAAGAAAGATTTAATTTTTTCAAGAATATCAATCGCATGACAAATTATTCATGATCAAGACGTCATCACGAAAACTTAAATAAAGCCAGTTGCAAAACTCGTCCACAATATCCAATTATTGCATGGGTTTCACTTGCGATGGACTGATCCAGATATTGATCTACATCTCGGCTCACTTAAAAATATCGAAAAATACTGTTTAGTTTACGTCTAACACTTGTCAGTTTTGTTCAAAAAAGACATCCTGATTAAAGCGGCATGCCTTTTTTAATTGATCGGCTTCGAAACGAAAACTCTTTCCTACTCAATCGGCCGGCGCGAGGCGAGTGACATGCTGAGAGTGGACATGTCCGCGTACTCCAGCGAACTGCCAACCGGAATGCCCAGCCCAATGCGGCTGACTTTGACCCCTGAGAGTTTCAGCTCGCGGGTCAGGTACAGGGCAGTGGTTTCTCCTTCGGTGTCGGGGTCGGTGGCGATGACGATTTCCTTGATCTGGTCGCCGTTCACCCGCTTCATCAAATGCTGGATCTTCAGGTCATCCGGCCCTTTTCCGTCCGCCGGGGAAATCACTCCCAAGAGCACATGATAAACGCCGTGATACGTCCCGGTGCGCTCAATTGCCAGAACATCCTTGGGATCTTCGACGACACAAATTGTGGTTTGATCCCGTGTCTGGTCGGTGCACACCAGACACGCCTCGGTCTCACTTAAATTATTGCAGGTCCGACAAAACATCAACCCTTCCCTCACCCGCACGATCGCCTGCGCGATTGCGCCGGCCTCTTCTTTGGGATTGTTCAAAAACCAAAATACCATACGCTCAGCACTCCTGCGCCCGACGCCGGGAAGCTTGACTAATTGTTCGATTAAATTTTCGATGATTTTAGGATAGCTCATAACTCAGAACATAACCGTCCCTCTTAGCGAAAAAAAATATTTAAAAAAATTTCGTCATGGCAAACCATCCTCACTTCATCGTTCGGGTGAATCTATTCCATAATATTTTGTTCTATCATTTCCATTTATAGGAAATGTCGGACAAATTTCGTTCGTCAGAGATTGCTTCGTCCTCAAGATCAAACAACGATGGCCGCAATGACAAATTTATTCATTATGCCATTTATTGACAATCTTCCCTTTAAATGTCTCCAGCGCACTCTTGACGATGGGCCCGTGCTCCTGTCCCGGCGGCGCTGCGGCCGCTGCCCCAGCGAGGAATTTCATCTGAACGCTGATGCGCGTTTTTAATTTTTCATAAAAAACCCTCTCAATCAAACGCAACGTCGCTGTTTCTTCCAATGATTCCTTCTGAAACACCGCGTCTTTGGGAAAACCGACGGTCAGGGTTGTTCCATTGAATTGAACCGGAGAACCTTCCTGCAGATAGGTCGCAACCGACATCGTTTCCCGGCTGACCGCGTGGGTCAGCGCGCTCCATCCGCGCTTGATGCGCTCCAAATCCAGCGGCTCGCCAGGCTCTTGTTCTAATAAAATCTCCTGGCCCGCGGAAGGTTCGGGGCGGTACGTTGATTCCAGGGCCAGGTCGACCTCGCCTTTTTCATTGCGGATCATGCTTGGTTGAGCGCCGATGGGTTTCGGCGCGGGGGTCAGCGGGGCTTTCGTCACGGGTGCTTGCGGCCAGGACGCCGCGGAGGTCTGCGCGGACTTCGGCGCGGCAGTTTCCGTCCCAACGCCCTTTTTTTGCGACGTGTACGTCAGTTTGGCAAACGCGATCTCAAGCGGCATCCGCAGCGATTCCATGACCCGGGCCATGTCCTGCGCTTCGATCAGCATCGCGATCGCGTTTAAAATTTCGCTTAATGAAAATTTTTCCGACTGAGTCAGGAGCGCTTCTTTGGTGCTGATCGGATAATCAACGAGTTTGCCGAGTGTCTTCCCACCGACTTTCATCACCATCAAATGCCTGAAATGTTCGGTCACATCCCGGCTCAACTGTTTGACGTCTTTGCCCTGATCAATGATTTTTTCAAACACCGTCAACGCCGCCGCGCAATCCTTGCGGGCCAGGCAGTCCACCAACTCAAACAACCATTCCGTTTCAACCAATCCCAGCATCGAAAAGACATCTTTCGCCTCAATCGACCGTTCGCTCAAAGCGCTCATCTGATCGAGAATGCTCAGCGCGTCGCGGAAACTTCCCTGGGCCGCCTTCGCGATCGCGAACAAGGCGTCCTGTTCGATCTGAACGCTTTCGCGTTTGGCCAGATCATCGAGCAGCTTGACGATCGTGGGGATCGCCACCCGTTTGAAATCGAAACGCTGGCAGCGGGAGATGATCGTCGATGGAACTTTGTTGGGAGAGGTCGTGGCAAAAATAAATTTGGCGTGCTCGGGCGGCTCTTCCAAAGTTTTCAGTAACGCGTTGAAGGCCTCCATGGTCAGCATGTGAACTTCATCAACGATATAAATTTTATAACGACCGTAACTGGGCGCGAACTTGACGTTCTCGCGCAAGGTACGGATCTCATCGATGCCGCGGTTGGACGCGCCGTCGATCTCGATCACATCGAAACTGTTCGCCTGGGTAATCTCGCGGCAGGACGGGCACTGGTTGCAGGGTTCCAAAGTCGGCCCCTCCTGGCAATTCAAGGATTTGGCAAAAATCCTGGCGCAGGATGTTTTACCAACGCCGCGCGGCCCGCAAAACAAATACGCATGCGCGATCCGGTTGGAGGTGATCGCGCTGCCCAAAATTTCGGTGATATGTTCCTGTCCGATGACATCGGCGAATTTTTGCGGACGGTATTTTCGGGCTAAGACGATATAGGACATAATTTTAGTTTAAGAATAGTCTTGAGTTCTCAACAGAAGATATTCTAACATAGCAATGGGGTTTTGAGCGGAGAAAAAAATAATAGTACGATTATTCAAACCCGGATTTCAGAATTCGAAAACCCTCCCCCCTTCGTCATTACGAGTCATCGTTGATGAAGTGTGAGGACGAAGCAATGACGCGGGGCAGACGGATTTCGGACTTCGGATTTTATATTCAAATCTACCACCCCTTCTCACAAAAACTGTATCTGCGAATCGCTGATCTCCACATCCGGACACGACGCGACGAGCTCCGTAATGCTTTGCAGACACGCATCGATATGCCGGTTATCATCCCCGATCATCACGATCCCCAGTGTGGCCAGCTGCCATTTGTCTTTTTCATCCAGTTCGCTCAAAGAAACATTAAACCGTTTGCGGATGCGGTCTTTAATGCTGCGCAGGACCATCCGTTTGTCCTTGAGCGATTGCGCCGATGGAATACGCAAGACGAGATATAAAACGGCGATATGGACTGTGAAGTCTTTCATTGTTTATTGAGCTTTTCCTTTCCAACTCTAAATCTCTCGCTGGCGATACCGACATGGACGAAAGATTTAGAGTTTCGTTGAGTAGAAAGAAGCTTACTAAGATTTAAAATAGGTTGCCAATGTCTTTGCCAAATCAGGATACACAAAACGATAATCGCTTTGTTTTAACCGCGCGGGAATGACCGCGGCGCTGTCTAAAAGAAGCTTTTGGCCCATTTCACCGAACAGGATCTTCACTCCGATCGCGGGAACTGGAAATACCGTCGGGCGGCGCAATACCCGTCCTAGAACCGCGGTGAATTCTTTGTTTGAAACCGGCTGCGGCGCCACCACATTGACCGGCCCGCGCAACGATTCTTCTTTGATGCAATGCACAATGACATTCGGGATTTCATCGATCGCCACCCAGCTCATCATCTGCTGACCCGACCCCAAACAACCGCCCAATCCCAATCGAAAAATCGGCAGCATCTTGGCCATCGCGCCGCCTCGTGGACTGATAATCATTCCCATCCGCATATGAATAACCCTAATGCCTTTTCTAAGCGCCGGTTCAGCAGCCCCTTCCCAGTCGCGGCAGACTTTCGCCAGAAATCCTTCACCGGCGGGCTTGGCCTCATCCAACCGTTCGTCAACAGGACGGTTGCCGTAAAACCCGACCGCCGACGCGCAGACTAACACCATTGGAGATTGCTTGAGGCGATTAAGTGTCTCGCACAACAATTGTGTTCCCGCGACACGGCTATCATAAATTTCTTTTTTATACGCGCTTGACCAGCGTTTCGCCGCGATATTCGCGCCGGCCAGATGGATCACGACCTCATGGCCTTCCAGACCGTTCGTGTCGATTGTTCCCTTCTTGATATTCCAGAAAACACAATCCGCGGCCTTTACATTCGCCGAAGATCCCTCGTGCACCACACGGGTCACCCGGTGGCCTTCGCTTTGAAAAAAATTGATCAGCGTTGCCCCGACCATTCCGCTCGCGCCCGTGACCGCGATCCGCAAGGACATCTTTATCTCCCTTTTAAACCAAAAACGTTACGCCACCCCAAGGCGAAAAATTCATGAACCCCGCGCAAAAACTTTTCATCCATAAAGACCACATAAAAACTTAAAATCACCAACGAAAAATAAATCAGCTGGTGCATCGTGAAGGCGACGAGCAATTGAAAGCCCAATCCCCACCAAAACGCGACCTTGCGGAAGGATTTGATCCCGAAACTAAGCGGCGCCATTAATTCAAACACCAAGGCGCTGCACTGCATGATGGGCCAGCTCCACAACGGAAATACCCGCACCATCCACGCGCCGAAGTCCGTCAGATAAGTCCCCTGGATCTGCGACCACAAAACATATCCGGATTTAAGCCACTCCCCGTAAACCGCCTTGCTCCACCCGGCGGAAAAATAACAGATGATGATCGTCAACTGTAAAATCCTCACCGGCCAGGCGGATTGATATTGGTCGTTGACGTTTCGTTTTCCGATCGTCCAGTAATAACCGTTGGGCACAAGGGCCAGGATCAGCAACGAAACAATCGAAAGTTTATTGATCACAAACGCCGAAACCTGGTCGGCCAGGGTCACGTACAAAAAACATCCCCACACGATCCACAACATCAAACGCAACTGCCAGCCCACGATCACCGCGGCCATGGCCGCGAAAAAGACCGCGCCGAACAAAAACAAAAACCGCATCGGCAACAGTGAAACAGCGAAGGTGTGATACGGCAAATTCCCCGGCGCGATATGAAACCCCACCTGGGTCAACCACTCCGGCGCGTACATCCAGCGCGCCTGGACATACAGCACAACGCAGATCATTGAGACCACGCGAAACGTATCAAAACGGATTCGGTCGATGGGGGCGAACCAAAAATTGAGAAAGTTATTCCAAAAAAATTTTTGCATATTTATGAAATCAGTTTGCGAGTTGTCGAGTTCTACGCGTTGGATTTGCTTGAAAAACTCGTTAAACTCGCAAACCCCGTTAACTCGACAACTCCTAACGAACCGCATGCGTCGACAACACATCAATCTGGTCTTCCCGGAACGAACCCAATCCGATCAATTTCCAATGACCTTGCGGCGGTTTTTGGGAATCAACCACGTACAATCCGGCGACAAACCGGACTTCCACCGGTGCGGGACTTTTAGGATATAGTTTACGAAAACGCTGCGCGACCCATTGCGCCAATTGCGCCCGGGTGTCTTGGGTCTTGCGCTCGTAGTCGACGATGTTCGTGCCGAAATACAGGATCTCAAAAAATCGGGTCCGATAGCCGAACGTCTTGAGACGAAAATATTCTTTTTCCGGCAGCGTGCGCCAGGCGGTTTCTCCTTCCAGCCGGACCTGGATGTAAGGCATCGCCCACACCGGCACGCTGTGGGTAAAAAGATTGCCGATACTCTGTAAATAGCGGACAAACGAAGGAAACAATTGGATTTTCTTTAACGTCAAACCCGTGTAGAGGGTTGGGAGCGTCCAACACAAAAGAAAAAAAACGCACAAGCAAAGGTCCTTTGGTGTGGGACGGACTGCCGGTTGGCCTTGATTGTTTTTCATAACGGAATGGATTAGAAATTTTATTTAACCAATCCCAGATTTTTGCTTAACGGTTTTTGCCGCAGTTTCCAGATGATCCCGTCGACAATGTAATGATGAAAATTGATCGTCTGATAAACGATCATCGCCAACGGCAGAGTCGTTTTAAAAAACCCGATGACATGATCTATGGAATTATAAACGACCGTTGAGATCGCCAGGCAGACCGCGTAATAGATCACGACATTCTTGGTCTGGCTGATCGTGGAGAGAAACCGGTGATGGGGATCGATGCCGTTTTTAAAACGGTTGTTGTTGAACATCCAGACCAGGACCACATACTGCGCGTTGTGCCAGACATTCAGGCACAACCAGCCATAATTGATATCGCTGATCAAAATATAGCCGGCGGTAAAAACAACGATGTGCGAAATCATGTACAGGCTGTATCCCAGACGGAACCGCCCTTGTTTCAAATCAATAAACTGCTGGATGAGCCACCAGAAAAGAATAACGACACAGAAATTCAACAAAATCTTCACCGCCCAAAAGGGCACCGGGAGCACGCGCAATTCCATCCCCAAAAATATCCCCGGATTTTGATAAGACCTCCAGGCGATGCCAGCCAACGGTAGTCCATAAATCACCAGTTGTTCAAGGAGGGCATTGTCCTGCGGCCCGAGGTTTGTCTTGCGCCGGTAAATCCGCGCGATCCCGAAACTCTGACGGGTGTAATGAAACCATTGCCAGTACAAATACGTGGTCGCCAAAATCCACGGCCCCAGGAATAATGCCGCCGCCACGGTAAAGACCACAATGATCCACGGAAGCCAGACAATCAAAAATTTATTTTCTTTAAAACTCTCCAGATCAAATGTCAGCCGGGTGAACGTCGCGACCACGTGGTGATATCCCAGAACCCAGAGGTCCAAAAAAAGGATCGTCGGAAACATCCGCGGATCCCGGACGCAAATCCAGGCGGAGACAACCGACAGAAAAGCAATCGCGACAATAAAAATCATGTCGAACCCCAGTCCCCGGATCCAACCAAACGGATTCACCTGAGGACTTAACTTTAACATGCCGTCCTTCCCGACCTGATGCTCCATCTACCACTCCTTAAAAAACCATCCGCCGATTTTCATTGCACTGAGTTTTCGGGTATTCGATAAATCTCAAATCGTCCGATCTTCTGTTCAAATTGATAATGCCCTTTGACGTAGGCCATGATCGCCTTGGACCAGACCGTGTGACGTTTGTCGTTGGTCCGTTCGATGATTAGCTTCACTGGTGCAGTCTTGAGTTGTTCCATGACCGCCCTGAAATCCTCTTCGCTCTGGATCCCCTGTTCGGTGCTGAAAAAGCGGAACGGATTTTTCCGGGCGCTCAAAAAATATAATTCCGCGTTGTTGGGCACGGCGAAAATTTGGTCCGTTGACAGCGTCTCTTCTTCGATCAACCGGATCAGCGGCCGGTAAACCGCCAAGTCCGCCGGATCAATCCACAGGTGATTGCGCGACAGGGCGTAACCGGCGAACGCGAACGGGATCCGCTCCCCTTTGATAAAATCCCTAAACAAAGGCTGTCCGGCGTGAAAATACAGCCCCACCCCGCACAGAACGGAAAACACAAACCCGATGAGATATTTGGCTTGGCTATTTCGTTCGCAAAAAATCCATAGGATCCCCAGCATCGCGCAGGAGATCGTAAAAAAAAGATAACTATTGACCTGGTTATGCAGCGATACGATCGAATAAAAAATAGCGATCAGTGGAATCGCGTAAACCTTTTCTTTTCTCTCCGGAGAAAACAGCACAAAACGGAACAAAAGAAAAAAATTAAAAACCGACATGAGCGGGATCAAGACCCAGTAAAAACCGTTGAGCACATCCGCAAGTGATTTCCATTGAAAAAGATTTAATAGCCCGCTGGCAATCAGGTATCCGTAACTCTCCGTGCTCAAAAATTCCTGTTTGGAAACAACCAGCACCGCACGCACCCCGGACTGCTCGATCCACGCCCACAGCGATCCGTGGATCATATGATAAACAAGGATGGGCAAAATTGCAAGAACGGCCCCTCCAATCAATCCCTTGAGGATAGCGAAAAATTTTAGGTTGGGGATCCGGACATTCAACCAGGCCCACAACAAAATCAGCAACGGCCAGATCCCGAACAAAATGAAACCGATCGGGTTTGTTGTTTTGTTTAGATAAAACGCCAATGCCCCGAACATCACGATGATCAATAGACGGGCCCAGGAGAACTGATCATCGTCTTCCTGCGATTGGTCTTCGAGTAACAAATAGACAACCACCCCCATCGCTAAAAGGATCCCGGACAACTGCCGGAATAGATACGTCAGCATCAAAAAAATTCCTATGACAAAACGACGGCCTTGGACCTTGGGCGGGACAACAGTCAAAAAACAAACGGTGACGATGGTCAAAAACAAACAATACCAATGATGATTGGGGTCAAGAAACTGAAAAACACCCAGGCTTGTGGGCAAAAGGGACGCGATCAGCCCGAAAGAACTTTGGAACCGGACAAATACAAGAAAAAGCAGACCGCTTTGAATCAAGGTGATCGCCATCAAAGGAAAACGCAGACTGACAAAATCCTTGCCGAATAATTCAAAGGCCCAGGCGTTGATGAAATTTAAATAGCCGGGATGAAAATCAACGATATCCTTTTCAAAGACCTCTCCCTCGGCCATCCGGTCGGCGATATGGGCGAAGGTACCGGAATCCTGCGGCCACCAAAACCGATTATAAAAATGGCTGATCAAAAGGACATGAATAATCACCATCAGAACAAAGCCTAAAATTTTGGGTAACGCATGACTTGTTTTCAAAACAAAAACCTTAACCTAATTTGTGTTTATGGAACCCACCGGGCATGCCCGTAAGACCTTGGTTTGCCCTTCGGGATTTTTACAATGCGTCCCTCTTATGAGAGGGTTCCATCCCCAGCCATGCTCCCACGGCCATGGCCGTGGTACAAGTCGAGGGATGGCATTTTTCTGGATTAAGGGCTATAACGCAAAATTCATCCGCAGATCCGATTGCCGTTGCTCTTCATCATCGATATAAATCCGGTAAAAATTCTGGTCATCGCCCGGACCGCTGCGATAAATGACCAGATTGTACAATCCCGGACGGGTGTTAATCAAGGGCGTAAATGAAAATTTTATGACCACTCCTTTTTCATTCGCAGTGATGGCCCGAGAAGGAACCGGCTGTGACATGTAATTTTTTCCAACAGGGATCCAGGATTTCCCGTCCTTGTCCAACGTATAGACATACGCGATCAAACTATCCTGCGGATCCCCCACTTTATAAATACGCATCGCAATGTTTTGAATCGCAGTCTCGATCCATTCTTTTCTCCCGGCGTACAGATAAAGCCGTTCTTTCGTCCCGATATTCCTGATCCCATCCGACAGGAATTTTTGATCCTCCTGGGCTGATTGCACAACCGCATTAAAATCCTGACGCAACATCGCGGTATCCAGCAGCCATACTTTTTCTTTAGCGGGATTTCGCCGGGCAAACTGATCCAAAATCAAGGCCCGGTAGGAGAGGATCTCTTCTTCCTGCATCCACAGACCGCTTGAGGCCAGCGTTGGAAACGAGGCGACGGCGTACTTGGATAATTTTTTGCTACGGATCAAGGCGTTCAAATAAATATCCAGATCAAAGTCAGCATAGTCGCTGGTCATGGCCAGATAAAGCGAATCGCCGCTCACCGGCGGCACAACAATATAGCCGTCCTTCGCCTGCAGAATATTGTCGATCGAATCGATTTGGGCTGTTTGCAGAAACCCCGGGTTCAAACACGCGATCAGATATTTTTTGAGCGGATGATGACCGTAGGTATAAACGTGCCGTATCTCTTTCTTCATCAATTCCCGGGATAAAAAGGTCGTGGCCATCCGGGATGGATAAACATCGTTTAAAAACGTGTAGCCATTGCAAAAGACATGGATCAAGCCGACGATCGATAATAAAAAAATGGAAGCGCCTTTAATCCAGACCGAAAGCTTCTGGAAGGAACATTCCTGGATGAGAAAAAACAGCGTATACCCCAACACCATCAAGACTCCGATTAAAAACGGAAAATAATTCGCCCCATACTGGGCGACCCCTCGGATTTCCGCCAGCACGGGCGCGGAAAAACTCACGGCGATCATCATGAGGACCGCATTGATCCATGTCCGCGAGGTGCTTTTCCTGCGAAAGATCATCCGGCCTACTAAAAACACAATGCAAAACACATACAAAGGAAACAAAACCGGCAAAACCAGAATGACATACCGGAAGACCCACACCCATCCTCCCCTGGTCGCGGAGATCTCTGGGGTATCAATCCATTGCCGCAAAACCGGCTGATTATAATAAAAATGGTTATTCCCCGCGCTGATTTTCAAATAATCCAGATACGCCCTCAAATTTGTGAACGGGTCAGGAAAGGTGACGTAAACCCAAACCAGCACAAATCCAAAAACAATCAATAAGATCGCAGAAACCAGCCACCATCCGTGTGTTCCTTTCCGTTGAGCAAAGGGAAGCTCGATCAGATTTTTTGATCTCGGAATAAACACATAAGCGAACGCCAACAGCCAGTAAGGAAGATACAATCCCGACACCGGCGAGGCAAAGAACGAACACCCTAAAAACAACCCGGCAAAGAAAAACGGGATCAATTTCAAACGGGTCTGATGACCGCGTTGCAGATAAAATAAAGATAACAAAAAGAAAACGAGCCCCAACGGTTGGTGCTTGACGGAAAGGATATACAGATATGGCCATACGCAGGAGATAAAGAACAGATAGCAGGTCAACCCCACCCCCCGCCCGAAATAAATGGCGAAGATCCAGTAAATCAGGATCGCCGAAAGCACAAACGACGCAATTTCGATGATGAGAAACGGACGCAACGTGGATGTATCCTGTGTCAGCGCCTGCGCAATCGCGCCGCAAAGGACCATCATCTCTTTGTTATGCAGCCACCGGACATTGACGCGATCGACGGCCTGATGGATTTGAGAGATATATTTGAGATGCGGCAAATCGCGGGAGGCTGGCAAGATATAATTTTCCATATCCGTCGGCCAGTAATTCATCTCCCAAGTCGCTTGCAACAGACCCCAAGCGATCAAGAGGGAAAAAAACAACACTAGCCAATCAATCCTTGATTGTGGCTTTAAATGATTGGATATCACAGTATACAAATTCCTTTCACGTTTATTGTAGTATAAGTAAATGCTCTACGGGTATTGAATTTTTTTTAAATTCTTTTTGCCTTATAAATATTTCTTCGTTACAATGACCCCATCAGATAAAGGAATAGAGATTATGAAAAAAAAGATCGTGGTCATCGATGATCAGGAAGACCTGCTGGAACTGACCCGAAGGTTACTAGAATCCCGCGGATATGAAGTCGTGACCTCCACCGACAGTCTCAACGCCCTCGCCTTGATCAAAAAAGAACTCCCTTCCCTGATTATTATGGATATGCTGATGCCGGATAAAGACGGGGCGGAAGTCTGTCATGAAGTCAAGTCCGATCCCGCTCTCGCGCAAATCCCCGTGATCCTGGCCACCGGTCAGATGATTGGTGACGAGGAGCTGATCCAGCAAGGGCTAAAACCTGCCAACGATTATCTCATCAAACCTTTTGAGATCGATGATCTGCTCACCAAAATCAAAAACCTGATGACACAAA
>JAHFFY010000009.1 GCA_023247705.1 Candidatus Omnitrophota bacterium
ATGATCCCCCCAAAGGCTATAAACAGCATAGCCCATAAAAATACATAATAAAAAAAGAAAAAATTGCGGAAGGAAATATCGTTTGCCAATCATATTCATATCAATTTATTGATGTAAAAAATCGCTCAATTCTTTATCGACCGATAATACACGCGGGGGATAATACTGTTCAAATTTGGATTGGTCAGCATAGAAATCCAGTTGCGTATCCCGCCACGCTAGTAATTGTTCTCTTAAAAGACGAGAGATCTCTTGTTTCTCGTTAATGAGATTCTGCTGCTCGTTAAAATCTTTATTCAAATCAAAAAGAAACTCTTTGTCTTGTTGGTAGTCTTTAATAAATTTCCAGCCATCTAAGACAATCGCGTCCTGAGCTGTAATAGTACTTTGGACACTCATGAAAACAGGACGATCTTCTAAGGACAGATGAGAAACTTCAAGAATATCACTCCCTTGGAAAGATGGATGAGGTTTCACATCGATAAAATGACAAATAGTCGGGGGAATATCAATATGCTGGACAAAATCCTTGCGAACCATTTTAAGACTACTGTGGGGCGTTTTAATCACCATAGGGACAACCGTTACCTCATTATAAAGATCTGCACCATGGCAGCTTAAACCTTTCTCGAAGAAAGCCTCTCCGGAATCACCGGTCACAATAATGAGACTATCCTCATAAAATTTTTGATTTTTCAAAAATTGTATAAGTCTGCCTAACTGTTGATCGACATACGCGAGCGCATTAAAATACCTATTTTTCATAATCGGCACTTTCGATTTCGGATAACCAGTAAAAACCGCGCGAAAAGTGATTTCATAGGGAGAAAATGGTGGCAAATAAGTCTCCGGCCAGGTATAAGGGAAATGAGAGCGCTGCAGATTCATCGAAATAAAAAAATCTTTCCGGCCCAACTTCGAAATCCAGTCCGAAGCCTGCTCAACCACAACCGCGTCATCAAGTTTGCCCGCGGTCTCGGTTCTTCTGACCCAAGCCGAAAAATATCGGTCTTCTTTATTCACATAGGACCCTTCCGGATGGGAAGTTGCGTCAAAAAATATATCAAGGCTCCCTGTGTTCAGGTAATTACGCATATTCCCCCAATCCTCATTCTGGGCGGAGAAAATCCCTGTTTTATACCCTAACGCTTTCAACACATCATAAATTAAGACACGGGAATAGCCGATTCGTTCTGGATAATAGTAATGCTCTTGGGAACGCAAGGGATATTGAGAGGATAGAATCGCGACATCAGCGTAATCAGAGGTCGAGCTCGTGATAAATGTGTTTGGCAAATAAAGACTATCTTGGATCAATTTAAACAAATGAGGCATAACTCGATCATCGTTCAAAACATCAGTCCGTAAGGACTCGACCATAATCAAAATAACAGGTATCTTTTTCACAGAAGTTGCCGATTCCCTAGCAAAATCATTTAAAGCAATATTCTTCGTCCAAGTCATCATTAAATGGTTCTCCTTAACGATAGAGATCCCCTGATGAGGAACTAACAGATCGAAGATCAGAGTTGCCTGGGGCGAACATTCATTTCGCGCCAGATGGATCAGCATCTTCCCATTAAAAAAATTAGGCGAAACGGTAAGATAGGACAGGAATCCTATCCATACCATAACCCCCCAAAAACCTCGCCTTAATATCCTATTGTTTGATTCGAACATCCTCGTCAGAACTTCGAGGCTTCTTAACCATAAAGGGAATAAAAGAAGTGGGATGAAAAGAATAAAAGAGATTAAAAGGACGACCAGGCCGTAACTTGTTTGTAAGATATGCTGAATAATCTGCCAATGATTATGAACAAGAAATCTTATTCCCTCCACCGTTAGAAATTGATGAATCGTTGTAAACAATTCCCAGCTGATCGCATACAGGATAAAAAATGCGTTAAAAGCGATCGCAGAAATCCAACAAGCAATCCTGGCTTTGGCCCTGACCAAAGTGACAAGAATTAAAAAAAACAGAATATTAAACGAGCAATTCAACAAAAAAAGATGCAGCTTACTTGTCAGCGGGATGGGATGGAAAAACAAGGAATATTCATGATTCTTAAAACTCAGGATAAGATCAGTGAAGCTTAAAATCCCGGCAAAAAAACAAGCAATCAAAAAAATTGGCTGGATTTTCTTCATTTTTATCTCGCATCTTCTGCCATGATTAAATTTTCCCTTTCCGACTTTTAATCTTACGCTGATTCTATAGGTGCTGTCGTGAGATTTGGAGTTCCGTTTACTCAATAAAATTATTCAGGATATGTTTCGGATGAAATCAAATTGCCATGCTCATCATAATTATTTTCACTGACGATCTTATAATCTTTATATTTTCCTTCTCTCTTAAGCTTGCCGTTTTCATAATATTCTTTATAAAAATCCACATATCGGCCATCTTGATAGTTCTCCTCCATGTAAAAATTCCCATCTTCATAGTATTCTTTACAGTACCCGTCCTTTTTTCCATTCTTATAATTCTTTACGGTCCAAACATTGCCGTTTTCATAATATTCCGTGGAAACCCCGTTAAATTTATCATTGATATAATTCCGCTCTGCTTGTAATTTCCCGCTCTTATAATATCTTTTTGAAATACCTTCTAATTTACCGTCGTGATACCGCCATTCATGACTGATGGACTGGTTCCCAAAATAAATCTTTGAAATCCCATTTAACTTTCCATTTTGATAACTCCACTCCGCCTTTAATTTTCCATCCAACGTATATTCTTTATGAATATCGCCTTTTTGTTCTTCCGCGTATACTTTAGTGGAAATTGACATCAAGTAAAAGGTCAAGATCAATATTCTTAGGTTGATTAAGGAATTCCCATCGATTGACTTTTGAGGCGGCCGGGAAATATATAATCTCAATCTCTGTAATGTCATTTGCTCACTAAATAAATTTTTTTAATAATTGTAATACGATTTGAATAATAATTGGTATTATTAATTATTATGTCTTTGACTCTTAAAAAAGATAAGAACCTGTTTATTTTTTTGCCGGCAATCCTCATATCCGGCGCCCAATTAATCTTCTACCCTCTTTTTTTGATCCTTTACGGGAATCTAGGTTTAACGGCGACCATCTTACTTATTATGGTTTTCTTAAGTATGGTCATGGGAGAAGCTAGAATCATTCCTCTTCAGATCATCCGCCGCATCAGTTTAATTCTGGGAAGCGCATTAATCCTGCTGGGAATATCTTTTTCAAACTCAATCTTATTTTTTATAAAAATTCCCCTTATCCGCTTTGGCATAACGGCGTTGCTTTTCTTATTTCTATTTACCTGCGGACAAATGCTTTTTGTAGGAGTATACCATCAAAACAAATTCCACAAAAACTATATCATGATTAATGGACTCTCCTTTGTCATGGTTTTAGTCTGGACGCTCTTAGTTCCCCGAATCGGGTTAGACCATTGTTTAACCATGATCGGTCTAGTTTTATTGTTCATAACCTTATCTCAAGAAAAAAAAATGCCCTACCTCTGCGCACCGACAAACCATCATTCCCCAGAGCAGGAATCCTTGGCAACAGTTATTCGGCTTCCTTATTGTCCCCAGAGCGGCATTGAAAAGAAAAAGATCAATGAGAGCAGAAAATCTATTATTCTTGGATTTATCGCGGCAGGATACATTAGTTGTTATTTTCAAACCATTTACTTAGCAATCTTCCCTAATGGATATGAGTTCAACACCTATCTCTCTTTAAGCTTTTTGCTTTTGGCCATATCAACCGGCCTTTATAAAAAATTGGTCAAAGCAAATATGATTTTATCAGCCGAGTTTATAGTTTATCTCGGTATAAATTTTGCTATTTTTATTTTCATAATCTTTTTCGGTGGGCAGACTTCTGACGGGTTCTTTCTTGATCCCTTATCCATATTCAATCGTGTTCCCCGAATATTCTCCAACCCGATCGTTTATTCACTCATCTTTTCTTGTTTTCTGATGCTTCCTTATGTATTTTTCGCCGCGATTATTCCAGCGCAGGAAACGACCCGGGAAGGAATCAATCATTTATTCTTCTGCAGCATCGGAAATCTTTTAGGATTAATTGTATTCGGCCTCTTCTTCATCGATTTTGGGATTCATATTAAGCTGATCATACTTGGTTGTACGGTAGGTGTTGTCTTATTTTTACGCTATGGCGTAAAATCAAAATTAGCGTTGGCCGCGACGATCTTCTTGTTGATGTTAGTGATGAACTTACCGGCTAACCTGGATCAAAGAATTACAGTACAAGGTCAAAGAGCCTTCTTGGGGCAAAGATTGATCCTGCAACAGAACCAACCGCATTCCGTGGGGCTCATTCAAAATTTTTTCAAGAAATGGGGTGAGGCAGGATATCTTTTCAATAATCATTACACCTTGCGCCTCGGTTTTGGAGGTTATAGCACCGCTTCAAATAATATGCATGACCTACAACACGCCCTAACAACGAGAGAACTTATAAATACCAAAACAAAAAACATCCTCTTTTTAGGATTGGGCAACGAAATCATCTTACAACAGGTCTATGCAAAATTGAACTTTTTGGGAATTAACGATTTTAAAATCGATATTGTCGATAATTTTTCGCCTCTTTTGATCCCGAAATTCCGATCCGCCATGGAAAAGGACCTCGGGTTTAAACTGGAGGACCCGCGGATCAAATTATATTACGCCGATGCTTTTCAATATCTTTTATTCAACCATCGACAACCGTATGATCTCATCGTATGGAATTTATCGATCCCCGCTTATACCTCTTCAGCGTTTCTTCACACTCAGGAGATGGGACGGTTGCTTGCGCAGGCCTTAACTAAAGAAGGCTATCTGGCTGGAAGATATTTGATCCCTGATCAAATCAACTGTTCGCTGATGAGTTCTTTTAATTCCTATTCTTCTTATCCCAGTTCTTATTATTGTCCTTATAGTTCTCTGATCGCCACAAACGGAACAAATTTTTTAAAGCCCATGTTAGGAAACCGAAACGGACCGCCATTCCCGTGTGACGAGAAGAACAAAATCGGTCTCAGAAATTATATCATTACGCCTCACTTAGGACCTTTCTGCATAGAGGACCGCGTTTCTTTCTTTGAAAAAAATAAAAATTCTTTCAAGCAAGATAAAGAGATGCTCAAAACGATCACAGAATCCCCGGAATCAGTGCGTTTATTGGCGGCCAGACTTAACATTGGATTTCCTTTTATTTCTATTGTGCCGCTGACCGGTCCTTGGAAAGATTACGGTTTGGAATTTCTGACCGCTGTAAACATTTTCAGAGAAACGCAAGGAAAGTCGGATATTGATTTTCGATCGCTGGAGAAACAGTTGTATCCAGTTATAATCGATTCAGGAAGTAACGCAAGAGTCGGCCTCCGCTATCATGCAATGCTGCAAATGGAACTGCGAAATAAAGCGTTTTATTTCATGCCATTTATGCCGGATCTTTCGACAAGTTCAGAAAATTCATTCTCCTTGATCTCCTTTAGACAAGACATGAAGGAACTGACCTTCAATGTCTTCCCGATGAATCCCAATTTGCAGGCATCTGTTTCTTCGCTTTTTCCATCTTTAAAAGGATTCCAGGATCTGATTTCTGACGTGATCGGTCAAACGCGGAATGTTTACGTCTTAAAAAATAAATCCAACCCCTTGACTGATCATTTGCGATCGATCCTGAATGTCCAGGCCATCCATCCCTCATTTATCGTGCAAGACATTAAAGAAATCTCCTCCTTAGAAGAAAACATCTCGTCCAACGACCTATTCATTATCCCGATAGAGAAATTAATTGATCTGCCCGACATGGATTTCAGAGAAGATATCTCCGAGATGAAAAAACTTATCATTGTAACCGGACCGGAAACGTATGATTTTGCGAATCTGCCCCCATCAAAGAATACCGCTTTTCTATTTTTTTGGCATCCTGCGATCAACTATTCGGCCGATAACGCCTTTGATTCGTGCCATTTCGCTCAATTATACCGGGAAGAAACCGGGCGCCTCCCCTCTTATATTTCAGCATTGACCTACGGAGCCCTTGTATCGCTTTCCAAGGCTGTTAAAAATTTTAACCTCAATGATTCTTCAAATGGGGTCAGCTTTAACACGATGATAAAGAATAAAATCCCTCAACTGGCAAGAGATCCTGTTATTCTTTATTTTGATGCAACAGGTTATGGTCAAATTTGGATTGCGAAAAACCAAGAGATTTGTGCCGATGAGAAAGAAAACATTAGTTCGAGATTTGAGATAAAAAAATATGATCTTCGTTATTGAACTTCCTTCTAACTAATAACTGAAACTAAGACAGGAAAATAGGTCATTTGTCACCTCGATCAAAAAAAAAATTTTTAACAATCACTTCCATCGCGTTTCTCCTAATCGGGATCTATATTTTAAAATCCTGCCAAGCTCAAAACAATAAAAAAATACTGATTGCGACTTCCCTGACCGGGCCTAATGCTAAAATCGGGACCAACATTGTTCAAGCCATTCAACTCTTCCTTAAGCTTCATCATCTGGAAAATTGGCGACTTGTAACCATGGACTCCCAAAGCAACGATCGGCTAAATGCCGAGCAGACCTTCCAACTTTATCAAAAGGCATCCTCGCATTCTATTCTTTTTGGACCTCGAGGAACGAAAGCAAGCCTGGAATTTATCAAGCTTTGCTCTCAACAAATTTCACCTCAAAACAACCGGTTCATCTTCCTTAATCAAGTGACGGCCTCTCCCATTTTTAACCATTATTTCAACAGTTTATCGACTTTTATTTCATCACAAAATTATCTCGCTGGAGTTCTTTATCTTCTGAAGAAAAAAGTTGGAACCCCGGGAAGAATTCATATTCTGCGGTTAAAAGATATCCCTTACTTTGAGGACATGGTCATGGCTCTAAAAAAAGAGATGAAAAAACTCGACCTTAATCAGGGCAAGGAAATATTTTTTTCTCTTCAGGATGACCGCGCTTCCCTTAATGATTTCTTATCGAAAAATGTTCAAGAAAACGATTGGCTTGTTATTCTCGACTATGGACCGCAGCATTATATTTCTCATCAAATGAACCCGGTCTTCTCAAAGGCGCTTAAAATTTTCGTTTATGGACAAATGCCCTCAAATCAAATTTCTTCACAAGAGAAAGAGACATTTTTAAACAGTCTTCAAGTATTAACCTGGCTTCCCCATCTTGATTATTCGTCTCAAGGGACGATAAACAATTGCCATTTTTCAAAAAAATTTGAAGAAGCCTTCGCTCACCCTCCTGATTTTCATGCCGCTTATATCTTTTCCACGTTAGAAGCAGACGAGACACTACGCAACAGCACACCTTCTCCTCAAAACCGAATGAAGCAAATTGAACAAAGGGAAGTAAAAACGATTGTCGGAACAGTTCGATGGGATAAGGAGGGAACAAGAATCAATGGCTTTCCTGCATTATTGCTTATTGACCGCAATGGACAAAAAACACTTTATGAGCATGACCAAAATACGCTTCAATGGTGTTCCGATGAAAATGCCGACACTTCAATTCCGATTCTTCCCATCCCCAAGTAACTTAAGAACGGGTTTTAAAAAAGTCCCGACCCAAGCCATAAGCGCTTAAATAACTTAAAACGCCCGTCAGAAAAAATTTTTTCAAGCCAAAATTTAAGGCTAAAATCAGAGACAATATAGATGTTCATAAAAAAATCTAATTAACGTGAGTTCGATATAAGATGTGAATAAGGGCTAAATGACTCCCTAAATTTTAAGCTGATTTTTCAAGCCAATTATTATTCTCATGGCTAACAAATAACACATCACCCCACTTAAGAATGTTACCTTTAATCCCCAAGTTAAAGCCAATATCAAAGATAATGTCGAGCCTAATACAGAAAACGCTCCATTGATTCCCCATGACCACGGGATTAATCGCTCTTCAATTGTTCCGATTATTCTCATTCCAATGGGAAGACACATGCCCATCAAGAATCCTATTGGGATAATTGTTCCTATCGCCATTAAGATGCGGGACAACTTATTCAATCCCATCCATCCTATAAACTGGTCATAAATAAAAAGTACAATCAGCGCTCCCAAACTAATAACTCCACCTAATATTAGCAAAAGTTTTCTGTTATTGTCTGCAGTTGACCAACGATAAGAAACTAAACTCCCTACCCCACTACTACATAAAAGACTACTTAACACAACAGTAAAAGAATAGATCGGATGTCCTAAAAATACAGTCAAGCGTTGGATTAACGAAAGTTCAATCAACATATATCCCATTCCAATCGCCGCAAAATATCCCAAGGCAGTGATCTTCAATGGATCCTTGTTGAATTGTTGTCCCTTCTTCCAATACAACGGAAGAACAATCACTAAAACACTAAACAAATTCACAAAGAACGCTGTTCCATATAAAATGGGCAAGGCAAACCGACGGGCGACCTGTTCTTCCATGTCAAGATGGAAGATATCTTTAAAACGTGTTGTAAAAAAAAAGAATGGCCAGTCATCCGTAGAAGGAGAAATATCTTTAGGATAAGAATGGATCGCGTCAGTGCTTGTTTTATTCCCCGAAGGATCACCCAGAATAAGTTTACGGAATAAGTCAGCATATTCTGAGGGATCCATCTCTATTCCTGAAGAATTCCGATCCGGATTGGGATCACCAGCTAATTCCGAGGACGCAGGGGCAGAGAATTGTGGCGCATAGACAAAACTAAATTTCCCCTCTTTTGCATATTTTTCTAAAATATTTATTTCTTCAACAGTAAACAATCCATTCTTTAAAAGAACAGTTGCAAATTGTTGATCGCCGGCCGACTGGTTTAAAAGGACCAGTATCCTTTTGGGAACATCAGGAATACCAGCTTCTTTAAGATATTGAACGGCCATATTGGTTAAGCGCAACGTCTCGTCCCACGTGTAGTATAACGTCATGCTGAGCATTCCATCCGGCTTTAAGTGGGAAACATAATCCCTGATGGCTTCTTTGGTATATAAATTATTTTCATTAAAGATGTACGCTCCGGCGGCCGCTGCTCCGCCGGCAAAACTATAAATCCGGTTGTTCTGAATAATATCGTATTGATTTCTGGAAGAGGCTACAAAATTTCTTCCTTCCTGAAGATAAAGGTGCACCTTGGGATGATCAAAAATGCGGCCAATATAATCGGCATAGCGTCCTTTAACCAATTCCACAATGGTTGGGTCAACTTCAACCGCCGTAATTGACTTCTGATTGAGAAGAAGTCCCCAAAGGACATCTCTCCCTCCCCCCACACCAATACTCAACACATCCGCATGAGGTTTTAAAAGCTGAACAATTTGTTCCCCGGGAATCGTATTGATCATGTCAGTGATCTTTGAGAAATCCCCATCAAAACGGATCAGCCAAGTACTGGCGCTTTCATCGATCCCCACGCGCATATATTCAATCTTGCGATTCTGTCTTTCCCAATACTGAGGGGAAAATACGGCAATCCTCGATACCGGGGACCATTGCTCAAAGACCTTCTGTCTCTCTGGTCTTTGAAAACTTCTTTGACCATAATTCTTCACCGCAACAATTTGCAAAATCCCCCAGCGGTCGTTTCCTAAAAACAGGATCAAATTAATAAAAAAAAGCCACTTTAATAATATTTTCAATCTTGGAGTATTCGAACGTAGAGAAAAGATCCAGCCAGCTCCCGTGGCCAATACTGAAATTAAAAAAATAATTGCCATGGGACTGAAGTGATAAAGCAACAATACAACCAAAACGCTCCCCGCCCCCGCACCGACCAAATCAAAAAAATAGAGTTTGCCAATCTCTTCCTTATATCGCATGAACGCCAAGCTAATACACATCCCACCGCAAAAGAAAACGCAAAAAAAGAAAAATAACTGCAACCCCAATATCAAATAAAATTGTAAATGGTTAATAAAAAATTTTTCGAAATTCATGTAAAGATGAATAAATACGGCAAAAGGAGATAAAAGAGAAAAAAACAGAGCGGATAAAGCGAGGGATCGTCCGGCAAAATCTTCTTTAGAAAATTTTTCAGAATACAAAAAACAGAATACAGCCGATGCCGCTGTTCCCAACATCGCCAAAGAAATCGCCAAAAAACCAAAGTAATACCATAAAGTGACGGCAAAAATTCGGGTTAAACAGATTTCATACAGAATTGTAGCTAAAGCAATGAACCCAACGCCAGAAAATATTAAAAGATTGGAACTTTTCCTTTTAAATTTCGAATCGTTCATGAATTTTTTGAAGCTATTGGAAAACTTGAAATTCTGTTTAATAGAAAGAAGTTCATTAATCCTTCAATAATTAAGAATACGGCAAGGATCAACAATATCCCGGCCGTCCCGCCTAAAGGATCAAAACCCTTCTCTCCTTTTAAGAAAACATTAAGGATCCAAGGTTTAATAATAACCAACAATGACATAATGGCGACCACGGTCATAAAGCAGGCAGGCAAAAGCGTAACCCAAAATACTCTTTTCGTCCGAAATAACCATAAACTTAATCCCAAAAGAACAATCGCCGCTAGAAGCTGATTACTCGAACCAAAAACAGTCCAGAAAATTTTCCAGCTTGGAATCGTCATTCCATTGGGATCTTTGATCGGATGAGTAAGAAAAACCAACGGTAAAATCAAGGTGATGGCGGTGGCGAGCACAGGGCTCCATCGGCCGCGCCAACCCGTTAATTCTTCGAAGATATAGCGTCCCAGACGGGTGGCCACATCCAACGTGTCATAAACAAACGTGGCAAACGCCAGCAGCGCGAAATTCAAAGCCAGTTCACGATTAATCCCAAAGCTGCTTAAAAATAAAGCGATGCCATTAGCATAGATTTGATTTGGATCTTTTAAGGATTCCGTCTCCTGAGTCCCTAAGATCATCAATGTTGTAAGAGCAATCACAGCGACAAAACTTTCCAGCAACATGCCGCCGTAACCAACAAGCCGCGCGTCCGGTTCGCGCGCGAGTTGTTTCGAGGTCGTTCCCGATGAAATCAGACAATGAAAACCCGAGCAAGCGCCGCAGGCCACCGTCGTGAAAAGAATCGGAAAAATGGGCAACCCTTGCGGGTTCGACCAGGATTTAAAAGCTGGATATTGAACTATAAAATGTTGGGAAAAAGTTCCAATCATAATCCCTAAAAAGCTTAATCCCGCCGTGAATGTAAGAAAAAATCCTCCTAAATACCCTCGCGGTTGCAACAATAGCCAGACAGGCATGACCGCAGCTAGAAAACAATAAATCAATAACGTGATGTTCCAAGTGGTATGCAAATCACATCCCGGAAGACTGGGAATTTTGAGCGGAAGCAGCGGACCTAAATAGATGCATAAAAATATCATCGGCGTAAAAATCAATGTGGCCACCGATAAACGCAACGGGAATAACCGCAGAATGATCCCCATGATCACCGCCAATAATAAATACATCATGGAAGCTGAGGCAACGCCCGCGCCTCTTGTCTCATCAACAAAAGTACTGCTGGTAATATCCGTGAAGGCGGTAATGATATATACGAGAGAAAACCACAGGAATAACAGAAATAAAACGAAAGCACGCCGTCCGATATTTTCTTTGATCACCTCAGCGATAGATTTTCCCTGATGCCTGATCGATGCGACCAAGGTCGCCATATCATGGACACCCCCGATCAATATGCCGCCCAAAATAATCCAGACGAACGTCGGCATCCAGCCAAACCACATCCCCGCCAAAATCGGCCCGACAATCGGGCCCGCGGCGGCAATCGCAGACAAATGCTGACCTAAAAGATAATATGGCTCGGCAGGGATAAAATCTTGATTATTCTCAAAAATGTGGGCTGGGGTCTTTTGATCGGCATTAAGTTGAAACAATCTGGTTAAAAACGCCCCATAGAAGAAATAACCTAGCGTGAACAAAATAATTGAGAGGATAACGACAAAAATGATCGACATTATTTAGTTTTTCTTATCCGGCATCCGTTCGATCAAAACATTAATGCGGTCCAACAATTCTTTGCAAATAGAATCTTTTTCTCTGCTTTGAATCTTTCTTTTATGGCCGGTGACCAGAAACTCATCGATTTCTCTGATGATACGCTCAAAGGCCCCCACCATACTGTTCGATAAACGATAGGACCATACCAGGAGAAAAAACAGAAAAATCCACAAGATAACAATCACAGCGAAGATCTTTTGGGAGAAATCCCAATAACGCATCGTATCGGCAAAAGCAGCGTAACTTGTCAGCTGGTAATAAATCGTTCCCAAAAATGTGAATAGAATGAGAAAAAATAAAGTGCAGGGGAACAAAATAAAATTCACCAGGGGTTTTTCGTAACGATTTAACTTAAACGAAAAAAGTTTTCTTGGTCTTTGCTGAGCCATTTTTCCTTTTCCTTTCTTTTAATCGAATCTCCTATGATTTACCCTCATTTATTCAACCTTTTATTTCTTGATCCAGTTAAAGAGATGGTGAACCTCGCTAGGCTGCGGCCGTAAAAATAACCGTTAACACGCCATCATTAATTTAGCATATTTTTGCTTCAAATAAACCTACCAATAAAAAATTTTAAAATACCGAATACTGTCTAAAATAACCTTTATTTTGATCCTGGAGAGAATGTTCGAGTAAGTATCCGTCCATGGACGGATTTTTCGGGCGAGAGCCCCTTCTTTGATTGATTTCCACTTTAATTTTGAGGTCAATATCTGCGATTGCTGACGATCCCAGGTGATAGCGACCCAAGAAGAATCGAATCGGTTATAAGAAATCTCTCCATTTTCTTTCAAATACACATTCCCCCCTGAAACAGCGCCATTGGCGGCTAAAATTTCAGATAATTCCAAATATCTGTTACTGATATGAAAAAGGATCAACCCATCCCTTTTAAGAACCCTTTGGTAAACCTGCAGGGCTTCGACCGACAAAAGATGAATCGGGATCGAATCACTGCTGAAGGCGTCGATGATTAAAAGATCATATTTTTGCGCCGGTTGTTTTTGCAAAGATAATTTCGCGTCTCCAAAAATACAATTGACTCTGCCTGAGGCGTCTTTGAGATAAGTGAAATACCGCGTGGCCAGCTTATAAACATCCGGATCAAGCTCAAAAAAATCCAGAGACTGATCCTCTTGGATATAGGATGCTAATGTCCCGGTTCCCAGGCCAACAATCCCGATTGTTTTAAACCCCCAAAAAGAAGATCTCAGGATCTCTCCCGCAGGAGTGGAATAATGATAATAGGTCAAAGGCGTCTTTTTATATTTCGCGTCCAGATATTGAGCTCCGTGTAAAGTCGTTCCATGCAAGAGAAACCGCGTATTGCCGTCATCATAAACCCTGTAGAGCCCGTAATAATTTCGGTGCCGTTCAATAAAGAACCGCAAAGCCCAAATGGCATCTAATAAAGGCGTCAGAGCCATAATCAGGATCAAACTGATCAATAGCACCGTTTTCTTTTTATTGAATTCACTGAAAACAAATTTTAAACACACGAACAGAATAATCAACCCAAAGACATTGTATCCTTGATAAACCATCGGCCATATGATCAGAAGGATAACGCCATACATCAACCAGCGGAGATCATGAAAATTAATCGGCTCTCTCTTTTTTCCAATCAACAGGCTTCCGGATAAAAGAATCAGGCCGACAAAATATTCCAGAAAAGAGGTCGTTGTCAGAGGGAGAATCCAGTTGACAACAAAACCGCCGATGAAACTCCCCAGCGAAATAATAGCGTAAAAAAACGTCAGATGGGCTTTCCCTCCGGGTTTTGTTTGGTAAAGTTCTCGCTGACAAAACATGCAGATGTGAAATAAAAAGAAGGCATAAAAAAAGAGCTCAATGACAAAAGGGATCATCGACCTTTTAAAATTCAGGAAATAAAATAATACGCTCCCCCCCATCGTCAAATATAATTTCTCATTAATCCAACGTGGACACCACGGCCGTTCTTTAAAATTCAAAACAAAAGAAAGAATATATAAAAACAGCGGCATCATCCATAAGAGCGGAATCGGAGCAACCTCCGCAGTAATAATATTGGTGACGGACAAAAACATGATTGATCCGGTCATCCCCAGCAACAACCACCGGCTCACATCCTCTCCGTCAATCGTGATCACCGTGTCGGTGGATCGCTGTCTCTTTTCTTTCTTGACCCCAATGAACGCCAGCGACGCAACTTGCAAGACAGCTAGAATGAAATAACCGGCCCGCCAGATGTTCAGCTGTATTTTAAGATCAAAAAGGGATTCGAACAAAAACGGATAAGATAAAAGGGCGGATAAAGATCCCAGATTGGATACGGAATATAACGCATAGGGGTTGGTGCGTTCTTCTAATTCAGATGAGGAGACCCAGGCTTGCAAAACAATGCTAAACGTTGCGAGAACAAAAAAAATGCTTCCGATATTTTTCAATAATTGCCAGAAGACATCCACCGCCAAAGGCAATTGACTATTGATCGAAATGGAAGTCAATTGTCCACCCGGCAAAAACAGAAGTGGCAATAAGACCAATCCCGCATGCACCCAGCGGTAACGATCGATTCCCCATCTTTGAATGGCAAAATGGGCGTAGACATAGCCCAGCAAGAGGACCGCCTGAAAAAAGACGATACACCCTCCCCAGACTAAATAACTTCCGCCATACAATGGCAATAAAATTTTGGCGATGATGAATTCGATTTGGAATAATAGAAAAGCGGCGAGGAAAATAATGAGCTGAAAGAGATTGATCTTTCGCATCTTTGTGAATTTTTCTACGCTTCTGCGGTAATGTTGGGCGGATTTTCCGAGGATGAATGTCAGTTGCTAACAAATGATTCTAATTCAGCCACCGCAGACGCGTCTGACCGTCGTTTTTTTCGACCCAAACCAAGATCGGTGGATAGCCCCTTCTCTCGGCAAAGGTTTTAATCTTCGGATAAAATTTGAGCACATACTGACGGTCGCTCTCTTTAATGAACTCGGGATTTCCCAAGAGATATTCCTGATCATATCCCCGGAAAACAATCTGACTTTGCCCCAGAATAACGGCCTCTTGGCGATCAATACCGTCAGATTTCTTCACTTGGGAAAGATAAGACTTCATAATCGCTTCTTTAGAAAAATCCTGTTGCCTCGAAGCACATCCTAGCATAATAAAAATTAAGATCATAGATGATTTGGATATTTCTTTGCTAAAACAGTCTATCACCGGGCGAAAGAATGCCGTGGATGTTGGGAAGGTTGGGATATGATTTCGCATATTTAAATTATGATTCTATCTTTTGCTTCAGCTGATTGAGCTCATCGGAAAGTTGCTTGATTTTTAAATCTCTCTGCTTAATCGATTGCTCGGAAAGTTCGTTTAATTGTTCCTGTTGGCTTAGCTGTCTTTTAAGATCCGCGATGATTTTATCTTTTCCCTGGGATGGCCCTTGTTCTTTCTTCAGCTCATTTTCAAGCGAAACTAATTCTTTGTTCTGCTCCTGGATAACATCCGTTCTGACTTTTATTTCTTTTTTTTGGTCTTCCAGTTTCTTTTTAAATTTTCCTATTTCCTGTTTCAAAGCGGCGATTGATTTATTCAGTTTGACTTTAGAGGCGATCGGTTGTTTCTTATCTGTTTTTTCTTCGGCCTTTTTATTCCCCGCGACTTTTATATTCTCTCTCTGATAAGCCATTAATTGCTTCTCCAACAGTTTAATTTTTTGCTGATAAACGGCGATTTCTTTCTGATACAGTCCATTGGTCTGATTTAATTTTTCTTTCAAAGCAACGGTCTCTCCATTATATTTCTTCATGAGTTGTTTGATCTGATCTTGATCGACGGTTACTTTTCTGACCGGAAATTTTTGACGGACAGCCTGTTGTTTCATCATGGACAACGCTGAATCCCGACTCCGCAGTTCTTTCTCTTTTTGTTCCAAAAGGTTTTCATAATTGTCAATCCGGTGCTGCGCTTTATTGAGATCCGCTTTATTTTTCAAAAGAGCGTACTGGATCTTTTGGATAGATTGCGTGCTGGTTAGATTTTGAGTTTGTTGCGAGCGCTCGTTGGCGGGATGGAGTTTAGATTCCAGGATCTTCAGCTGGCGTTCTTGGTTGCTAATCTTCTTTTTTAGGAAATCTCTTTCTTTTTGGAGCTGATACGTCGAGTCAACCGCAGTGGGCTGAACCCGGCTGAAAGATCCCCGTGTGGATTGTTGATAAAAAAAATTTTCATCTTCCGATTTTTTCCCTTGAGAATAAAATTGCAGAGCGTACTTGGAAACAATATCCGGAGGGATATCGCGAGGCAAACCCATTCCTGCCTTGGCTAAATACACGCGGGCGGTCTCACAGGAAGGATCAATCAAAAAAGCTTTGCTAAATTCTTCGATCGATTTTCGGAAACGACCTTCCTCATAAAATTTCTTTCCCAAATCACAATAATATTCAACGCTCAGCCGTTCCGCCCAAGTGATTTCACTGATTCCTAAAAACAGAAACATAAAAAGAACAATCTTGGTGTCCAATCGAGATGTGTGCATAGCCGTCCCTTTTCATAAGTAGTTCAATCGAAGATGATATTGTCAAAATCCCTACATCCTTGCGAATTCTTTCATCATTTAGGAATTTTAGAAGAGTATTTATTAAAATCACATGCGGCAAGTATACCACCCTCAAAAATCAATTGTCAAGACAACCATTTTGGTCTCAAGACGCACATATGTTCTATCCCGAGGTTGCTTTTATCATCCAGACGAGCTGATCCCTTTTTACTCAATGCGGCTTAACTGCGGCTGTTGTTTCGGAACCATCCCCATCAAAAGGGGAAGATTCTGCATCGTGGCGGGCTCCATTTTGAATATAAACGGCGACAGGCCTTCGATGTGGATATTCTGCAGATCCTGCAGAGGAACCGGCAGAGGAATGCCATCGGGATCGCGTTTGATCTGCAGGTTCAAATGATTCGCGTTGAAGAAGTTTTGGGTTGTCTGCTCTTTGTGACTTCCCGGGGACATCCCTGCCATCTTTCGCCTTAGGCAACGGATGGCAGGGATGTCCCTTCGTTCGTCAAAGCCCTGTCCCTTTCCCCAATATTCCTTATTTCCACGATGAACATTTTATGCTATAAGAATGCCTATGGAAAATACCACCCCGATGCTCCGGCAGTATAACGAAATTAAAAAACAACATCCGCAAGCCATCCTGTTCTTCCGCCTCGGAGATTTCTATGAAATGTTTTATGAAGACGCCAAGGTCGCCTCCAACATCCTGGACCTTGTTTTGACCGGACGTTCCAACGGACGTAGCGAAAAAGTCCCGATGTGCGGGATCCCGTATCATTCCGCGGAAGGCTACATTGCCAAACTCATCAAAGCCGGATTGAAAGTCGCCATCTGCGAACAGGTTGAAGACCCGGTGCAAGCCCAGGGTATTGTCAGGCGCGACGTAATCCGCACCATCACCTCAGGAACATACTTAGACGACCAAACAACCGATTCCCGCTATATCCTGGCCCTCAGTTTTAATGGAAAGGTCTGGGGAATGGCGATGATCGAATCCACCAGCGGCACGATCCAGGCGAACCAATACAGCGACCCGCAGCGGATCATTGAGATCATCGCCAAGATGCCGATCTACGAATGTATCTTCGCCGAGAATGATGAAGAAAAAATCAAAGAATTATTCCGTCATCATTTGGTCCGTATGAAAAATATCATTTTAAGCCCTTACGACGACTGGTATTTTAACGCACAGATGGCTAGAAAAAGTTTGTGCGATCATTTCAAGATCCACAACTTAAGCGGCTTCGGCATCGAAAATCATCCTTTGGCCCAGGCCAGCAGCGGAGCGCTCCTGGAATATCTCAAGCAGATGAACAAACAACCGCTGCGCCATATCGATAAAATCAGTCTTTATACAGACAGCTCTTATGTTTTTATTTCACCCGCCGCCTGTTATGGATTAGAAATGGAAGGCTTGTTAAAATTCATTGATCAAACGCTGACTTCGCTGGGGAAACGCAAACTGCGATACTGGATTTATCATCCGCTCAAAGACATTCCAGCCATCGAAGAACGACAAGACGCGGTGACCCTGCTCAAGGATTCTGCGGAAATCCAGCGTGCCCTCGAAAATTTATTGAGAAACACCCCTGATCTTGAAAAAAACATTTCTCGTTTAAGCTGCGGCTACACCTCGCCCAAAGACATGCTGGCGATCCGCAACACCTTACTGAAAATTCCTCTCTTGCAAGACGCGCTTAAAAATATTCAAAATCAGCTCTTCGCGCTCGAGGACATTCCTGAATTGCGGGAACTTTTGGAAAAAACGATCAATCCCGAGATGCCCCTTTCCCACAGCGAAGGAAAAGTCATCCGCACTGGATATCATACCGAACTTGATGCACTGAAAGACCTCCAGGAAAACGGCCGGAAATGGTTACAGAATCTCCAGGCCCAGGAAATCAAACGCACCGGGATCAATTCGCTGAAAATCGGATTTAATCAGGTCTTCGGTTATTACATTGAAATCACCAAGGCGAATCTCAACAGCGTTCCCTCCGACTACATCCGGAAACAAACGCTGGTCAACGGCGAACGTTTTATCACGCCAGAACTGAAAACCTTCGAAGAAAAAATACTGACCGCCGAGGCCAAGATCCTGAAGATCGAAAACGAAATCCTCAATGAATTGAAACAGGAAATCTTAAAACATTCCGTGGCCTTGCATCATTTTGCCAATCACCTCGCGACGGTCGATGTCCTGTATGCCTTAAGCGTCTTGTCCCGTTTGCCCATTTACATCCGTCCCACCCTTACTGATGACACCACCATCGATATCAAAGACGGCCGGCACCCGGTGGTCGAACGGACATCCTCTGATTCCTTTGTGGCCAACGACACCCTACTCGATTGCAGTGAAAATCATCTGATCATTTTGACCGGTCCGAACATGGCGGGAAAATCGACTTACATCCGTCAAACCGCGATCCTGGTCATCCTGGCACAGATGGGCAGTTATATCCCGGCGACCGCGGCGCGTATCGGGATCGTGGATAAAATTTTTACGCGCATCGGGGCCCACGATGACATCAGCAAAGGACAAAGCACCTTTATGGTTGAGATGAATGAAACCGCCGACATCCTCAACAATCTTTCCGGGCGAAGCCTCGTGATCCTCGATGAAATCGGCCGCGGGACCAGCACTTCCGACGGATTGAGTTTGGCCTGGGCCCTGGCCGAACATCTGCAGCAAAAAAAAGTGCGCACCATGTTCGCCACCCATTTTCATGAACTCGTGGCTCTGGCGGAACAATATTCGGGCGTCAAAAATTATAATGTCGCGGTCAAAGAATGGAAAGATGAAATTCTGTTCCTGCATAAAATCATTCCCGGCGGCAGCGATGACAGCTACGGGATTTACGTGGCCAAACTCGCCGGGATCCCGGAGGCCGTAATCCAGCGCTCCAAAGAAATCCTCACCGAGTTGGAATTGAAGAATGATTTAAAAGAAAAGACCAAGATATCGCCTTCCGGGGAAAATCAATTGTCCTTATTTGGTCAGCCGGCGATCGGGGGCGGCACAGAAAGCAAACTGAAAACCCCGACTGTTTCTGTGCCGCCCCCTTCGTCCCTTTCATCGTCCCTGATCAAAGAACACAGCGATGCGTTGATGAAAGAAATCAAAGCCATCATCCAGTCCATGGACATTAATTCATTGACACCGTTGGCGGCGTTGAATAAGATACATGAGTTAAAAAACAAAATTGAAAAAGGATAATCAGTTGTCGGGTTACGGGTTTTACGGGTTAGCGGGTTAAATGAGCTAATTTCAAACCCGTTAAACTCGCAACCCGCAAACTCGCAAACTAATTTATGGGCAAAATACACCTTCTCTCCCCAGATATCATCAGCAAAATCGCCGCCGGAGAAGTCATCGAGCGTCCGGCATCGGTCATTAAAGAACTCATCGAAAATTCGCTGGATGCCGGGGCGACCGACATTGAACTCCATCTGAAAGAAGCCGGCAAAACCCTCATTCGCCTGAAAGATAACGGATCGGGAATCGAACCGGATGATCTGGAAAAAATTTTCCTTCGGCATTCCACAAGCAAAATCAAAGACATCGAGGATCTTTTCAATATTCATTCGTTAGGATTCCGCGGCGAAGCGCTCTACAGCATCGGAGCAGTGGCGGACGTGACGTTAAAAAGCAAGACCAACGGTCAGGACAACGGCTGGCAGATCCACATGCGCGGCGGGCAACAATCGCAGCTGAAACCCGTGGTCATGGGCCAAGGCACCGATATCGAAGTGAAGGAACTTTTTTTCAACACTCCGGCGCGTAAAAAATTTCTCAAAACCAATTCGACCGAGATCAATCAAATCCTCAATATTTTTCTTCCCTATACGTTGTTATATCCCCAATGCCGTTTCCTTTTATCGCATCAGGACAAAACGTTGATCGACCTGCGCTTAAGCAAACAATTGAAAGACCGCATCGCCCAGTCTTTAAACCTCGAGACCAAACATTTGCTCGAAGCTCAAAAAAATTTTTCGGAAGAAAAAATTTCAATACACATGGTCTTGGGTGACATAAACATTCAGCGGGCTCAAAGAGACATGCAGTTTCTCTTCATCAATGACCGCCCTGTGCAAAACCGCGCCATTCTCTTGCGCATGAACCAACTTTACCGTGCGCTCCTCGCGCCGGATGTCTTCGCGTTCTTCAGCCTCTCTATCGAAATCCCACCGGAAGACGTGGACGTCAACATGCATCCCACCAAAAAAGAGGTCAAAATCAAAAGCGAAACAGAAATAATCAATCTCATCAGCGCGTTAGCGCAAGAAACGCTCCTCAGCTGCAGTAAAGCCAAACAGGTGAGCCTTCCAATATCCAAAAAAGAAGAACAAGTGGTGAACAATGATCTCTCCTCACCCGTCATTCGCGAAAAACAATCGGCGCAATCATCGTCATCCGTATCTTCTATAAAAAACCTTAAATCCGATCCCGCTGAATCCATTGAACCATTCGGCAAATACGCCGCCCAACATTACGCCTTTCAAAACCCTCCCGTCAAGGAAGGCCAAACGGCAAATTTTTTGACCGAAGAAGAAAACACGCTGAACTACAAACTTGCGATTGCCCGTTATATCGGGACGTTTATGAAAAAATTCCTGATCTTCGAGACCGGCACCTCGCTTTTGGTCGTCGATCAGCACGCGGCCCAGGAACGGATCGCCTACGAAGGATTTATCAAACAAATGAGTTTGGGAAAAATCGAAGTCCAATCGCTGTTGAGTCCATTTCTGTTGAAACTCTCCAAGCAGGAACTCCTCTCGTGGGAAGAAAACAAAACGAAACTGGAAGAGATCGGAATCAGCACCAACTTGTGGGACAAAGAAACGCTTGCGATTCACAGCTACCCGCATCTTTTGAAGAAACCCGAGATCGCCACCCGTTATCTCCTATCCGGAGAAACGATCACGTACTGCGACCACGAAACCATCGCCCGCAGGGCCTGCCGTTCCTCGGTCATGGCCGGAGACGCTATGGGCCCCTCGCAGGTCGAATATCAACGCCAACAACTCCTCAAATGCCAGGACCCGTTCACCTGTCCGCACGGGCGACCGACCGTCATTGAGATGACGGAAAATTTTCTGGATAAACAATTTTTACGGAAATAATCTTTATTTAAATCAAATATTTGACGCTGGAGAAAAACTATTGTATATTGTTTGCGATAGGACACACGATGAACAAACCATTCTCCAAAAAACAACCAATCTTGATTGACGACGATTCCTGGCTCAAATCCCATTTTGAGTGGCTGATTGATCATTATCCCGGCCAATATGTCGTGGTTGCCAAAGGCGAAGCGTTCATCGGCCGTAACGTCATCGCCCTCGAACGTCAAGCCAGAGAAAAACATCCTCACGCCACGACAACAGGGATGCCCATCCCGCGACAGCAGGATCTCTTCGCGATCCGCCGTCAGTGGTTTCGTAAATGAACGAGATCACCTTTTCGTATAAAACTTACAAAAAAACGCATTACCCCATCATCCCTATCGAAATCACCAATAAACGCACCAAAATCAAAACCAACGCCTACGTTGATTCCGGCGCTTCATTGTCAGTTTTTTCGATCAAAGAAGCGGTACGGCTGGGCCTGGACCGCCGCAGCGGACGGAAAGCCACGATCACCGTGGGAGACGGAAGTTTTGTCACGATTCATCTGCACAGGCTTTCGGTCAAAATCGGACACAGCCATCTCAAAGCGACGATCGGGTTTTCTCCAAGACTGAGCGTCAATCTGATCGGACGGAAAGATATCTTCGAATTTTTTGATATTACCTTCAGCGACAAAGACAAAATCGTTTCGTTTTACCCGCGTAAAGCCTCGATAAAACCGGCGGATTGATTTGTTTTTCAAGAAATGGTTCTCGATCAGTCCGGCGACTTTGTCTCTTTCGATCCGGCCAGAAACCACCGCAGCCCAAATCACTATCCTGATCAAAAACTCAACAAAAAGATCATAACTTAAAAAATAGATCAAGAGACTACTTCCCATATTCAAAACAGGGATATGTCGCGAAAAGCTCAATTGCGTTCCTGCTGGTTCTTCAGAGGATCGACTCCGGGGGACGCGCCAAAATTGATGATGTCTTTTTCCTTGGGACGCAAGACCGGGACGATCAGATCGCATCAGCAAGAGCGTTGCCCCCAAAAGAACAATAAAGAAAAACTCATTGATACCTGCTGACGTTCCAAACGCGATGGTGCGATGGGAATCATCATCTTGTTTTTTTTCTTTTAATCGCTTTCTTTTTTGTTTTGGCGGACCGAATTGAGGTCTCCCCCGGTCGATTTGTGAAATAACAATCACCGCAGCGATCAATAATAAAACAATAAACGACCATCCGGTATGTTCCGTGAAGAAATCCACCAGATCAAAAAAGATTCTTTCAAACGAGATGTCGGTGAAACTTGGGACAAAGCTCATGACAACTTCCTCAGTCGAACCACTCCTCATTCCTAATTTCACCAATTCCGGTGTATATAACTCTCCCATGCGTGAATAGAAAATATTTTTGATCTCCCAGGGCAGATTGGTTTTTTCAATAAATTCGTAGGTTTCTTTAAGGCTACGCAGGATTCTTTCCTGGGCCCTCGTCATCCGCGGTGGGGAAAAATTATCGCGGTGATTAAAAACTTTGATGAGCTGGGCTGCCCTATATAGAGAAGAACCCGATGCCAGTACCCTGCGCAGATGCGGCACCGCGAAATCCTCCAGCAGCCCCAGGGCGCCGCGTCCGTATGGACCACGGTTGAAAAAATAGTATTGATAGGAAGGTTGTTGATTCGTAAAAAAGATCCCCAAGATCAGGAGGATCAATACGGCCGGAGTTGGGACCAGCATATTGGCATATAATATTTGCCTTGTTCTTTCGTCTCGATTCGGTTCTTCTATCTGCCTTAAAAGAATCCTTTGCCAATCCGTAAAATCCTCATATCCTTCTAAAAGCCTCCTGATATCGTCCACGGAAAGATTCGTTTCGCGTAAAACCCGGTGGATCAAGGCCTGGATCCTGATAAAATCCACTTCGGTATGCTCTTCCCATCGGATCCATTCAGGATGTGCGATATGAAAATATTCCCGGGAACGCTCAGCGAGATTAAAGTGATCGAGCTGTTGCGGATAATTTAAGGAAAGCGCGAGCAGAACCAAAACAAAGGTATCGACATCGTCGAATTTCGGGTCGGCGATCATTCGTTCGATTATGAATTTCGTGTTGATTCCGTACTGCTGTTCCAAATGATTCCGGTCAATAAAAGAATCAAGAAAATCGACGAGGCTTTGCCGGCCTCTCACCATGTCAATCATCTGAGCCAGAAGCTGACCTTTCAACGCGTGAATCGTGTCCGTAATATTTTCGACCATCCCGATCGAAGGAATTTCTTCGCCTCTTTCCAGCCGGGCATACATCTGGGGGGATAGGCCTGCTTCCTGAGCCACCCAACCCGATGGCAACCAGAGCGTTAAACGCAACTGGGCCAATTCACGCCCCATGGAAACGGTTGTTTCTCCGTTGATCAGATAACCGATATCGGTCCCGAACGCCCATAATCCTCGGATCGAAGTGAATAAGGCAAAATTCTGGATCTGCCAGCTGCGTATCTTATTTAATCCGATCAAATATCCCAGTTGATAATCGCTGTACCCATTACGCTGTTTCAAACGTTCGACTCTTTCGATAAACAATGATCGCTCAAAGTTGCGAATGTCATCAGGCCCTCCCAATCCCAGCAATAACCAACGGACACTCAGATTAAGATAATTGACCAACGATAGAACGCTGGTCCTATAAAGATTAGGGATCCTGCGTTGAGCAGGCAAAACCGCGAGCTGGGATTTAAGCTGGTAAACCGTCCGGGCCCCGAGGACTCTTTCCTCAAAAAGTTTTGTCCATGAGCTTCCCATGTCCTGTAAACGATCGTTGATCCGCTCCGGAAGATATCTCAGACGGTCAAAATAATCCAGAAGCGACGGCCGGGATAAAATGGCAATGGCCTCTTGAATTAAAAAATAGGTGTACGATTTCGAATAGCCTAATGATTGCACCATTTGATCGATGGTTTTGGGAGCTTCTGAAATTCCTAAATACCCATTGATAAACTTGATCAGCAAAGTAGATTTCAGCATGCCATCGTATCGCCCATCGGCCATGCGCGCATAAACATTCTGAATCATTCTGGCCTTAGGGCCATAAATTCGTCCTTCAAGCACGTTTTTCAAGAAAACAATTTCGTCTTTACTAATGAATCCTTTCAGCATGGCCTCATCTTCTTGAACCAATCCCCCTAACGCTTCGTTTACTTGTAAATCCAGGGCCATGACCAAACGGACAAGACCGCTGCCCCGGGAAGGAAACTGTATGGTTAACATCCGTGAGGCAAATTTTGGTTTGACCTCCAGGCGTTGTGCAAGAATTTTGCTGCCGATCCGTTTTCGTCGGGCAATCGCGCGTAACCGTAACGGAAGAGTTGCGAGATCCGGTTGTTCCATCGTCTCGGATTGAGAAATGATGATATCTTCCATAGGAATTTTGAGATCGATCAATCTTGCCATCGCGACATTCAAACCGATCGCGATCTTTCTTAAACTTTCGAGTTCCGCGTCACGTCTGCCATTTTCTAGCGCCGGCACAATGCGGTTATCAATATCGGCTTGATCGGCTAACTGTTGACGGCCTAATCCTCTTTTTAAACGGACATATCTGATCCGCGCGCCGATGGACTTGACGATTTCCTCCCGGCTCGGGATCCGGGGATGAGCGTCGAGACGCTGGTCGGGCCTTTTTTCCCAATTCACCTCGGACATCAAGAAAATCATCAATCCTAAGAATAAAATTTCCACCCCCAACGCTGGAAATCCGACGACCGCGTAATGCCCTTCGTCATTCGTTCCTTGCAATTGCGCCAATAGGACTTTCTGCCAATCGGTGAGATCTTCGTAGCCTTCCAAGAGGGTGCGAATATCTTCCAGCGAAAGATGTGTTTCCAAAACAACCCGATCCACCAAATGATGAATTGTTTCTAAATCAATTTCTTCATTTCCTGGAATCTGGGGTGGAACGGCAAAATTGATATGCACATATTCCGAAGACCGTTCGGCAAGATTATGGTAATCGAGTTCTTGGGGATAATTGAGCGAGAGCGCCAACAAGAACATCACGAAGGTATCGATGTCTTCAAATTGAGAATCAGCAATCATCCGTTCGATAACGAATTGAGTGTTGATCCCGTATTGTATTTCCAAATGATTCCTCCGGATAAAATCATCCAGAAATTCGGTCAGACTTTGGTTTTTGCGGACCCGATCAATCATCAGCATTAAAAACTGCCCTTTCAGAGCATGCATCGTGTCGGTGATTTTCTCGATGATCGCTATGGTCGGCACCTCTTCACCGCGTTCGATGCGGCTATAAACCCACGAAGATATTCCCGATTCCTGGGCAACCCAACGTCGCGGAAGCCACAACGATAAACGCAATTGTTCCAGATCACGTCCCATCCCTGCGGTCGTTTCACCTTTGATCAAATATCCGAGATCGGTTTCGAGTCCCCAAAACGCTTTCGTTGCCGTCAATAAAGCCAACTGCCGGACCGGATGAACTTTAAAATTATCCAAGCCCACAAATCGTCCCAGTTGGCTCGTTGTGTAACCTTTGCGCGTCTTCAGACGTTCGAGCCGTTCTTCTAACGATGTCGCTTCGACTAACCTCGCGTCTTCCGATGTACCCAACCCTAACAATAACCAACGCACATTCACGTCAATGGCATCGGCCAGATCGATCGTTATAGGGAGAAATAAATTATGAACCTTTCGCTGAGCAACAGGAACCCCAAACTGTTCTTTGAGAAGATAAACGGATCTGTTGTTTGATACAGCCCGATAAAGATCAACCCATTCCATATTTTTTTCTTTTAACCGCAGATCTATCCGATCGGGGATCAAACGAAACGCGTTAAAATAATCCAAAATTTCCGGACGGAATAAAACCGCGTAGGCCAGCATCCGCAAACGCTGCACGCGGTGCCGGGAATAACCGGTGGCCGCAGCAATTTGTGCGAACGATTTCGGGCGTCCGTCCAATCCTAAATATTCACGGACAATCCGCGCCAGGAGTCGCGCGTCAAGCATGTGATCATAGTCTTCCTTCGACATCCGCTCATAAGCCTGAACCACTTTGCGGGAAAAAGGGCCATAGATTCTTTCTTCCAAAATATTTTTCAATAACATATGTTGTTCTGAGTTCACAATACGTTCCGGTTGACTTGTCACCGCAGAGATCGAAGCCAAAACCTCAGAAACCTCAGCATCGATCGCGATGATCAGACGGATCAAACCGGTCATACGCTCAGGAAAATCCAAGTTAAACAATCGCACCGCCGAAGCTCTTTGAATCTCCAGGCGTTCGGCGAGCTCTTGATAATTCATGCGCTGACGTCTAAAAATCGCTAATAGCCTCGCCGGCAAGGTTTGTAAATCGGGTTGAGGCGTAGGCTGTTGCGCGGGAAATTCTTTAAATTCAATCATTGCTTCTTTAACGAGTTTCAAATCAAGTAAACGCGCCAAAGAAACTTCCATGGCCATGCTTAACTTCATCAAACTTTCAAGCGACGCGTCTCTCTTCCCTTCTTCCAAAGGACCGATGAGGCCTCCTGATATTTTATATTTTCTTCTTAATTCTGTTCTGGTTAATCCGCGTTCTTCCCGGACATATTGAACCCGGCCACCGATGACGCGCATGATTTCTTCCCGGTTGGGAATGCGCGGCCGGATGGCCACGCGTTGATGATGTTTTCTATCATCATTAAACTGCGTCATCAGGAAAATCATCACGCCAAAAAAGATCCAAGTTATGTCACCCGGTCCGTTGAGCACCGGGAAAGAAAACGCCAATAAACTTTCCGGTGAGTCTGTAGGCCGCCCGAGATGTTCAGGGTTGGCCGTTTTTTTGAACCGGGAAAGAAACGGATAATCTCTCAAGGCATATACCCATAAGGTGAATAAAACCATGATTTGCCAAAGCAACACGCGCGGTTGAAGCAAAAACCCAATAACCAATAACGACGATAGAATTGCAGCCTCCAAAGAAGAAAAGCGGTAAGGAACAAATCGCCGGTCCTTGCGCGGCCACAGGACGTTGAACAATTCTTCTCTGTTCTTAAATTGAAAGAGCGAAATCGTCCCTAGCATAAAACTCACGGTGCTCAATCCCAGAAAAATATAATTTTTCGGTTGGGGTAAAACGAAAGTCAAATAAGACAAAAGAGAAAAAAGATTGATCGAAGCGTGATAAGCGACTGCCGCCACCAATCCCAATCGATAAAAAATATAGCTTAGGAAGAAAGTGTCCAGCATTCGCAAACTGATCAGAAAATAATCACTCTGCTCATGGAGAATGACAAAAAGAAATGAAATGACGACCGCAGAAATCCCAAAGGCCCACCGCTGTCCGAGCCGCGATAGAATTTTAACCAAACTTCCCATGGCCACTCCTCGGGCGACGAATTCTTCCGCAATGGCGGCTTGAATGGTTCCCTCGAAACTATACGCGAGGATACCAAACCACGAGAAGTCCACCAGCAGCGGAGGTTGATAACTGGCATTTACTTTAAAACGAAGAATCGACCGAATGATCACCGCACCGGTTAAAAACAAACGCATCAAAATGACCGAATGAAAAGCGATCTTGATCGCATGCAAGAATCCCGGGACCCATTCCTGTGTTCGCACCCATTGCGAACGGAAAGCGAAGATCAACATCCCTTGGATGAGAATCATTGTCAAGGCTATCTCCAAACCGACGATGACCAAGGACATTTTCGGTTCATCTTGTTTCACCCACGCGCTGAAAGATTTCTGCCCTTGATAAAGGATCCTTTCCATGAAGATCTCTTTTCCGGTGGACAATGTTCTTTGCGCCATCATCTCGATGAGATCCAGAGGGACTTCAAAAACGTTATATCCCTCCAGCCTTTGCACGGCCTCTTCCTTATCGATGCCGCTTCTTAAATCGCCCACCGGCCTTAAGAAATTTTCCAAATCAGCATCGGTTTCCACCTGATGCTTGGGTACGAACCCCACAAACAAGGTCCTGTCGTCAAAGATCAAACGATATAACCGGTAAATGCCCTGGGCCGTATAAACATGGTGATAATACAAATCTTTCGACATCAATTTATGATCCGGACGCCTGAGCGCTTCCAGAATCTTTTCAGCCAATCTCCGCCGGAGTTCGGCATTCTTTAAAATCATGAGTAAATCAAACATGGAAGAATCATCCAGGATAGCGATCTTAGCAATGAACTGCGGAACAACAGCTCCTCCCGGACTCATTGGCCCGTTGATCTCCACTGATTCCAGCAAAAATTCGACCCACTCTGCTACGCGCTCGGACACTAACGCGCTTAGGCCGCGCAAGTCGATCGCCAGTTCAATGATGCGTCGTTCGATGCCTGTATTCTCACCGACAGCCCGAAGATACTCATGATAGGTGCCTTTGAGCAAGGCCTCTTTGATCTCGGTAAGATTTCCCTGTTTTGGAATCGTAATTTCGCTTAGGTCCAGATTGTTAAACCAATCCAATAAAACCCAGCTGTCGAGTTCCAGGATCA
The DNA here is from genome assembly GCA_023247705.1 of Candidatus Omnitrophota bacterium. Taxonomy (GTDB): domain Bacteria; phylum Omnitrophota; class Gorgyraeia; order Zapsychrales; family JAHFFX01; genus JAHFFY01. Next base: position 29,154 of record JAHFFY010000009.1, read on the forward strand.
GCAAACTCGCGTCCTCAGCTGAATACGCGGCGGTTAGAATGTTCTCTAATTCAACCGTCTTTTCTCTATAAAAAGAAATCTCTCGATAATAAACACCCAAACTTGTTTCATTAAAAATTTCCGGATCTAACTCAACAACATTGATCCAATAATACAAAGCTTTCTGTTTGTTCCCGATCTTGTGATACGCTTCGGCGAGCTGTTGATCAATTGAAATTGTTCTTTTACCTTGCAGGACAACGGACTCGAGGTAAGTGATGACCTGAGCCGGATGATCGAGTTTGCTATGAACAAATCCCAAATGTTCATCAAGATCGGGATAATTTTCGTTTAAGTGTTCGACGCGTTCAAAATCCTCAACGGCGTTCTGGTACTCGCCCAGATATTCATAAGCCAATCCCCGATGGAAATGGCTTTCCATGAGACTCCCGGGACCGGACGTCAGGACAGACGGAGCAAGGGCAATGGCCTCGTTAAATTCTTCAATGCCCCATTTCCATTGCTGAATATTCATAAAAGCCATCGCTCTGCGATAACGGATCATGAAAGAATCATTGCTCTGTGCATTCATCTGCTCAGGGCTCAACATCATGTCTTCTAAAATACCCACCGCTTGGTTCAAGAGAGGAATCTGCAAAGACTTTAACCACTCCTTCGCGAGATCGAATATTTGCTTATTCTCCAACCGTTGGCCGTGATTTGCCCGCGCATCCCGAATCCGCAACACCAGTTCCGGAATACGATCCACGGGAACATAACGGGTCAAATTCGTGACAAATGGCATAAACTTAAGAAACGCGCCACCCTTATCTTCCCAGTTCCTCAAGATGATCTGTTGAATCATCGACATGAGCGCAACATCGCGGTATGCCTGGGCATCGGGCTGCACCCCATCAAAAAATTGTTTGCGTATCAAAGCCAGACGGACATCAAGCATATTTTCTCTCAATGGAATCGATTCGGCGGTGATCCCGGGAAACTCAGGTGGGATATATTTTTCTACGCCAGCCCTTTCATATCCCTTAAACGTAATCACTTTATTATTATTTCCCGTTAACATCTGTGGGATAAATTCCCCCATGGCGCGCGCTCCATAGTGGTGAATGTATTTGATGGATGCTTCGATCGTCCTTCTTTGAAGTTCCAAAAACAGATCATCACGGCCATCCAGGAGATAATTATAGGCCCGCTCACTCGCTAAGACCATTCGGCTATAATAGAGACTGACGTCTTCATACACCGGACCGATCACGATTCTGATATTCCGATAACCTTCAAGTCTTTTCCCGCGGATGAAATTGAAGAACGCCCGCTCAAACGGATGACGGGGGATCGTAAAAGCGTTCTTGGTCGAACTTTTTTGATTCTGGCTTTGCCGCCGTTTGTTCTCGGTATCGACCGTCAGCTTGATCCGCTTGACTAAAATGTCATCCGATTCATAATCATCCGACAGCAAACGTTCTTTATCCCCTTCTTTGAGCTGTTCTTCATCGATGCTTCCCGTGGCCTGAAGCACGATGACAAAATGCGCTGTTTTTCCTCCCAATTGGTCAAACATTTGATCGATGGTTTCTCTGGCTTCCTGAAAATCCAATTCCGAATAATAAGAATCATAAATGACCGCCCATCGCAATGGATTCTCAACGATATGCACGGAATCAATCGTCTTCTTAAGTCGATTTTGTTCCGATAAGAATGCGTTTAAAAAATCATTGGCGATGCTGCCGTGCAGTCCTTCGAACAGAACACTCTTCTTCAACGCGTCGATTTGCTTTCCTTTCGAACCCATCGCCAAGATGGGTGTCAAAAGAACCGACAATTCACGGATGTCCCGGGCAAAATTCTTGGCAAACAAAGCTAGACCGTCCTGATGTCTTTGCCGTTCTTCTTCATCGCGGCTATCTTCGATCTTCTGCGCAAGAATGCGGCTGGTCACCTCAATCGCACTTTGAAGGATTAAATTGATCGAATTTCTCTCCGACTCCCGTGAGGAACGTCCTGAACCATTGACCATCATCAAGGACCAAAAACCAAAACTTAAGATCAACAGAATAACCATTTGATCTATCCCCTCCGTCCCGAGGGCAAATGGAATCGACCAAGCCGATGCAGGCTCATCCGGAAAATCGTCGTGAGGGAGGGCTCCTTTTTTTTGCGCAGGAGCTCTGGTCTTACTGTCTTTATTGGAGTTTGGTTTCTTTTCCTCGAATCTTTTCTTAGGCGGAGTAGGCCAAGAGTATTGACGATCAAAAAACTTTATAAAATTCTTAAGGACATCTTCATACTCCTGGGCCTTCTGAGGATATTCCTGGGCTTTGAGAAGACGGATATAATGATTCAAGGCATCTTTAAACCGGCGTTCTAATTCGGACGTTGGATTGGATCCGGGATAATATTTCATCGAGAACAAAGCCGATTCAAAGGCTTCAACGGATTGATTCAGTTGTTTTTGATGCAACAAAATTTCGGCCAATAATAAAAGAACATCTTCATCCGATGGATCGTGTTGAAGAGCGACCGAAAGATAATGCGCGGCGTCTTGCAACACTTGATCTCGGTTCTCTGTCTCGTCACGACCCAATGAATCCAGCCTGGACTTGGCCAATGAAAAAAGTTGGTGAATCACTTCTTCATTTAATTTTAAAGCCCAGAAATTCTTATCTATGAACAATCGGCTTTCTTCTCTTAAAGCATCACCCACAATGGCCAGCACTCTATTCTGCGGATCTTTCTCTATCGCCTTATGAATGTACTTTAAAAAAATTTTACTATATTCCGAATCCATCCATTTCAACGATACGATGATCTGAGCACGACTAAACTCATTTTCACTCTTCTTGGTTATAAATCCCGGAGACGGCAACAACGATTCAACCGGCCATTCCTGCACATGCTGAGAAAGCCCCTGTTGATTCACCCGGTAAGTTAAGACCCGTTTATAAATACGAAATCTTTCCTCAGGGGCCGGATCCACAGCAACCGCCAAGTTCACATCAGTAGAAGATACCGCTTTGACCTGAAGTTCGGTATAGGTAAGCTGTGGATATTGTGTCATTAAAAATTTGATCCAATAGCCCAGTTGTCGATCATTAGCCGGATCAAATACATCCGGCCGTTTTTCTAGAAGCTCGGGTCTTAAACCGGGCAGGATATCCCTCAGGAATACAAAAATTTCATTATTCGATAACAACAGATCGTTGCTCATGTCCTCTTGCGGATTCTCCATTAAGAGTTGAGCCGTAAAGACCGCATCGCGAGAAAACTGAACAGCAGAATCACTCCGGGCCAAGCGATCAGAAGGAGATAAGACCAGATTACTCAAAAAGAAAATAAGAAATAAGAATATAAATCTATTCCAACCGATGGACCGATCTCTGATTGAATATCGCAATCCATCCGCAAGTTTTAGAAATACTCCCCCAATAAATACGACTCCCAACACAAACAACACGACGACATTGCTATTCAACGACGGGAACAGAATCAATTTAAAATTCATCAAATCGCCTGAAGCGGAATCTTCCTCCACATCTTGATAATTTGAGAAACGGCCTCGATTGTTGCGTCCGTCGTCTTTTTTCTTTAGAAAGAATTCGTCCGAACTTTGTAATTGAAGCGGTTTCTCATGGTCAAAACGCGATAACGGCTGATCCTGGACTTCTTTGTTGACCACGACCGCAATCGAGGACAGATTTTTTTCCCCTTGATCAACATAATTGATCAATTGCAGAACCAGCCGCTGCAATCCTTTATACGTCGTCGCATTGGCGTGATTGACCTCGGCATTGCCTTCCATCTCAACATACGTTGCTTCCGGGATGGAAAGCCCATTATTCATTGTGATAATTCCATCGGTTCCCGGTGTCCCATAAAATCGACCGAGTAAAGATAAATGTGTCGACTCAACGGGATTTCCGGATTTTGTCTTGGTCGAAATAATAACTCTCAATGGACGGTTCTTTTGGAGTGAAAACTTCTGTTGCAGTGTACGAATAAACCGTTTATTGTCTTCGCCGAACAGGAAGGAACCCAAAAATGTACGCGCGGCCTCTTTCCCCCACCAATAGGTTCGAAATTCTTCCCACCAGCCTGAAATCCAATTTGTGGAACCCTGTGTCAGGCTGAACGCGGGATTGATCAAAATATAGGCTAAAACTTCTTCCCGGTGATCCAGAGACATCAAGCCGGCGGCAACCCCTCCAAAACTATTGCCTACCACGACAAAACGCGCATGGGGATTCTCCTGTTTAAGCTGATCCAAAACGTCGTTGGCTGTCTTAACATCTTGATTGATCGTTCCGGTAAAATTCTGTTTCAAATTCCTATCTTCAGCCAACGGAACACTATTGATCTCATGAAACTGACTTAAATAAAATGCAAGTCCCTTCTCTTTGGAGAAATAACCATCGTCGTATTTAGCGCCGACGTTTAACTCTTCCTTCAACCAGGTTATAAAAGCATTCGAAGGCTCAAGGATCATCCGTCCCGGGAAAAAAACAACAATCGTTTTCGATTCCCGGATTTCTTCTCCCTCCAATGTAACCGGTTTACTCCAGGAAATGAGCGGAAGATTTTCGGAAAATTTTTTAATTCCGAATTTCATATGGGCGAACATCCGGCTCTGGCCGGCTTTGAGACCAACGAGGACAGTTTCAAACCAGGCATAACCGGTTATGATCTTTTGCACGGTTGTTACAAACCAGCGCCGTAAAGCCATTGTCCAAGACGGTGCGTCAAAATGCACTGGAGCCTCGGGGATATAATTGTAAATCTCGGGGGTTTGATGTGATGCCGGGGGGAATGGATTACTGGGGGGCCGCATTTCAGGGATCAGATAAGGGGTAGTCAAAAAATATAAAGCCAGATATCCAACCAACGCCCGTTTGAAACGCCCTGCCTTGCGGTCAATGGATAATTTTGATTGTTGACCTAACGGGACCGGTGGTGAACGGGGGAAATGCGATTTCCCATTCGCATGGCCATTTCCGTTTTTGAAATGATTCTGAATCCATCTTTTTCCATTCGCATGACCGTTTCTTTCCGGTGATGCGCCGGATGTCCAAGTATTGATTTTAAAATAAGCTTTTCTTTTATACGGTTCATTGTTCCGACGCCACCATCGATCGGACCGCCCCCGGCCTCTGTGGTCAGAAACAATCCCAACGATCAACATCGTCAATACAATCCCGATATTAAAGACGACCGCATCGGCATTGATTGCCAAGCCAATGACGCCCAACGAAACATGATCCAAAGATTTCAAATTTTGCTCGGAAGCGAGCCAAAAAGTTGTCTTTTGAAATTCGTTGCGTTTCACCAGGAAATAAATCGGATTAAATCCTAACTCTCGACGGATTCTGCCTAATACGGTATCTTGAGCGACCAACGACGGGATGGTGACTCTTTTTTGTTTATTAACAATTTTAAAAAATTTTTCTAAGTCGATGTGCTCAAGGATATAAAACCCCAATGCCTCGCTATATTTCCTATCCGTCGACTCGATCAAAATTAAATCTTGATCCAATTGGGTGTGGCGGGATTTATTTTGATCGCTGCGGACCATCTTTAAAACTTGAATAACTTCCTGGAGTGTCGGGATATTGTGCACTTGAGCAATCCAGTATGTCATCGGCTGGCCTGAACTTTCCGCGCTGGTCAAGACATGTCTGATCACCTGCGTAAAAATCCCTCCGCGCTGAAATTGCGGCGTGATCGTCGCGTTGGTCACATACATCTCCACTCCGCTTCCCTTCCATCTAAAACGCAAATTCACAACACCCGCCTCCACAGGATCTCCTTGCAGATAAATCCAGATTTCCCAGCCGCTCTTGCGGCTTGATCGAACCCGCAAATGAAATTTTCTCGATTTCTTATCCGTGATGATAAGCTGCGCGGCGTTTCGCTGAAAGGTTTCCATGAAATGATCCGGGGCTTGATGGAACACAACCCCCAAAATCATCATCAAACCTCCCAGGAGCCAGAATAATTCAAACGTCTCCACCCATACATATCCTTGAGAAATGCGATCGTCAGCCATACGCTCCTGACGATCTTCTTGCAAAGGATCGAACCGGATCGGCTGCCCGCGGAATTCCGGGACGGCGATGGCAGCGGCATCTTGCTTTAACAATTTCACGATCTCTTGAGTGACCGTCGGGAATTGATGGACCGCCTTCTTGTCTTGAATCAATCTCAGAGCCTGCTCAACTCCCTTTAAAGGAACTTCCTCTAACAGCGGCACCATTTCCGTTTTTAGGTTCTGGAGATCTTTTAACAATTCCTGAACAGCCGTGCGCTTTTGTTCAATGTTCATTTGACGGTCATTAAAAATCGATGGGAGATCATCTTGGGCATACTTCAACAAGAACCCTTTTAGCTGCGCTTTCGCCGCAGATTGTTTTTCTCCGATGCGCTCAAATTGTTCAGCGGCTTCAAAATATTTCTGATAATCGCCCCCCTCGGCCTGACTCAAAACAAAGGGGAACGATTGAGTGGATCGTTGCACATAGAGTAAACCGGGTTCAAAAACCAATAACATGGCGAGTAACACCATCTTATTGAACTTTTCCTTTCCCAGAAGGATTCCGGCGATGGTCAGGAATAAAATCAAGACTAAAACATCGACCATCTTAAAGCCTTCGGCCAAGACAACTAAACCACGCAAATTTTCTTGCGGGCCTTCGGATTCCGTCAATCCCATACTGGAATCGCCGGGACTGAAGGGTTGCCCCCCTTCCAACAGGACCCGTAAAAACTCTTTCATCTCCGCCATTAAAGCGAATTCAGTATTTTGAAATATCATCTGATCACCTTGCAATGTTCTTAAAAAAAGACGGTGAGGATCGTAGGTGTGATCGACAAAGGCCGTTCCCTTCTCCCCCGTCACGATGACCCGGCGGTCCTGTGGCCATTGATAGTTTCGGCTTAAATAAATTCTCACCTCCACATCCCCTGGATACCTTAAGTCCAGATAAACTGTTTCTTGACGATCCCAAGCCGAACGTCGCACTTCCCTGATTTCAGCGGGTTTATCCTGCCCCAGAAAATAATTAATGACCGAGAGGGAATGCACGCCTAAATCCCATAACGTTGTGCTGGTCGGGTCGATTACACGTCGGGGATTAAGGAATCTCGCTTCGATTGAACGGATCGTCCCAACAGCCCCTTGTTCCTTGAGATCGATCAAAGCTTTCAATTCACGAAACGATTGGGAATACAAGAGAATATGTCCGACCATCAAAAGCAATCCTCTCTCTTTGGCTAAAGCGACATTGTGTCGCGCCTCGCCGAGATTTAACGTGAGCGGTTTTTCCACATAAACATTTTTGCCGGCCTCCAGCGCGATGCGGGTATGATTAAAATGATCTTGCGCCGGGGTGAGGATCACGACAGAATCAACATCTGGGTCGGTTAATACCACCTCAGCGCTGCCTTGTATAATTTCCAGATTAGGAAACCGAGCAAACTGTTGTCTCAGTCCCTCAACGGATCTTAGACTTCTCACCGCCAATTTAACTTTAGTCGGTTGGTTCATCGCCTCGATCTGATTAAGCAAAGTCTGTAAAACCCTCTGGCCAAACCGTCCCGCGCCGGCCACGCCGATGATTCTCTCCTTTGCAGGACGGACGGCTGATTTTTCATGCGATACCATCATAACCAAAAATAAAGCGATGAGAATACCTCCCATCCCCCCCATCGAAGAGGCATCGATCGTTCCCTCGATCAAAGCCCCTGGATGGACCAAGGCTAAAGAAAATTCTTGAGATTCCGCGGCCGATTCGTCGTAAGATTGATACCTTTCAGCCTGTTCAAAAATCATCTGCAGAAAAATCACATTGGCATCAATCTCTCCCGGTGTTCGGTGGCGTTTCATAAACGCGCTGACTTCTCTCAAGAAATAACGTGGCCGCGACCAGCGCAACAACCGGATCAAATCCCAAAAATGCGAAAAGACCGATGATTGATCCGAGGGGGATTCCATCGGCAAAGCCAGATCGGTGTAAAGAAAAAGATCCAGCGTAAACATGGCGGACTTATTGGAACCGAGCATAATCTGCAAAACCGAGAGATTGACCAGGGCCTTTTGAAGCCGTTCGACCAGCCAGGGTCGCCATTGGCTATGCTGCATAACAAAATGACGGAGATCACTGCCCGCTAATTTAACCGTCAGTTCATATTTTTGCGGTTGCTCAAGAGATGAACCGTTCAATCCATTCGACACCGCTTCCCTCAAACTCTCTTGGATCTTGTCGATTTGAAGCTGGATGATCCGCTGGATTGAAAAAAGCGCAAGAGATCCGTTTTCTAATCTTCCGGAAACAGCCAGTAGAAGATAATAAATTCCTAACCCGCCGCTTTGGATACGAAAAATCTTAAGCGCTCGTCCCAAAGACCTCTCCTCCAGGACTCCTTCTCCAATCATCCGCAGAAGCAAAAAGAATATCTCGCGATAAACAGCACGGACAATCTCTTCGGCGCGATCCTGATCATTCACCTGAAAGCCCATCACACCCTGGGTGAGATGCTGCCATTTAAGGCGCAAAAATAAATCAACCGAGTTCTCGATGAAATCAATGAGACGTTTTCGCAACAAATCATCATGTGCGTTTACTTGTCCGTATTCATAAAGAATATAAGCCAATTCATATTCCAACCGTGACGGCAAGGCATTTTCCCCGACGGAACCGGTGTTCTCCTGGTGCCATTTTCTTAATTGTTCATAGGTCCAGTCTTTTAATTCCACAATTTCCCGGAATCCGGCATAAGGAATGAGCCAGCGATCATATAGATCCTTGGCGAGCGTGATATATCCATGACCAAAACTTAAACCCCGCGGCGTGACAACGATATTAGCGCCGGGCACATCCTCTCGATTGATCACATCTCCGACCTCGAGTTGCGGCAAATATTTCTTAACCGGAAACAGCTGATAGATCGGCCGAATAAAACGTGTCAGGAATATCCGGTCGATAAAAAAGAGGAAACGGTTTAACGGCCGGTCATAAATTTCTTTTAACGTCAGAATCACTTTGCGATTGGCATATCCCGGGGCCCGAATCTTTGTGGGATCCGGATCATTGATCCGGGTCAATCGGATTGTTTCCCGGATCACAGTCGGTGAGAAACGTTTGATGATCCCCGTTATGACCCCGATGGCATACATCTCCTCGAGAATCGCACGCATAAAATAAGGATGCGTTTCATAGTCGGCCCCCGGGCCATATAAAAAGAGGATTTCCGGACGCCAGTTGGAATCATTTTTCTCCCGCGCCAATCCTTCCAGCAATTGCGCGACAATAATCCCCTCGGTTTCTCCCACGGGCGAAAGACGGGCAGAAACACTCAGCGGGACGCTGCGCGGCACGGTCGGTTCCAGAATAATTTTTTGGCTTCCGGTCGTGGCAACGCCGTCCATTCCCGGATCAGCTTGCACCCGGTACACCGGAACATCGCCATATTCCTGACGGATTAACCGATATTCTTCCTGGGCCACTTCATAGATCGATCCTTTAAAAGTCGATAACCAAACCCGCGCGCTGAAATCTTGACGAAGCACATCCACAAAATTCGATTCATCCAGGACCCGCAACGCGCCTCTCACGCGGCTTCGCGGTGTGATTTCAAAAAGCGTTTCGCTTGTCATGAAAGAACCTTCTTCCCTGAAACGCAACGGGATGATCTCTGCAAAATCTTCGATGGGCCTGGGCATTCCGGTTGTCGGATCATAAATTTTCTCTTCCAAAACATGGTCGATACGGTATGACGGGTTTTGATCAGTCCCAACGCGTTTTTCGGATGAACTTATCAATAAAATATCCGCCCTTTCCATTAGTCCGCCTAAAATGTTCTTCAAAAAGGACAGAACAAAAATCCCGCTATTGATATCTGATCCACCACCAGGCAGCTTAATGACAATCAATGGTTTGACTTGGTGAGAAAGACGTAAATCCGCTGCAAGTTGCCGTAACCATTGCTGAAGATCTGACTGAACCTCAAATCCAAAATTATGGAATCTCCAGCCTGGAATATTATTTCGAACGTGCCAAAGGTAAATACCGATGACCAAGAGGACCAACACAACAAAACCCCCGAGCCCAAGGACAGCGATCATCTCGTTATGTTTAAATTCATCTGATTCCGTCCTGATCGGAAATTCCTGATTCAAATTATTCTCAATGTCTTCTAACCAATGGGTGGGCTTTAAAAATTTATTATTCTGCGGAAAGCTCCATGCTTCGGAAATTTCTACGATGACGATGTTCTGGGTCTCCAGGCTTAAGGGCAGATCATATTCCTGATGGATCAAAGATATAATGCGATTTAAAAAATGATCATTGGATTGACTGGAACGGCCCATGTTCTTCAACAGCTTTTGCATATCCGGCCGATGAAGCCGATGACGGACCCAGATCGAGAATTCAACCAAGGCAATCGTCCCGGGATGATAAATATTCGCCAGTCTCAAAATCATTTGCGCGATATTCATTTGCTCCGGATCAGAATAATCCTCCGGCATCAAATGATCTCCGGACCGATATGTTTCATAAAAGAACACACTGTCAGGCAGGAGCCAAAGAATAAACATGAAAGCAAGAACAAGCAAAAATCCCATCGACATAGCAAGTTCAATACTAATCACCATGGGAACCACTGCCCCATTGGTTAAAGAATCATTCCCTCTTTTTAGCCAATCATTCTGATTCATCACCTGATCTTCAATGGTTTCGATCCAAAAGAGAATTTCCCGGCGATGAGCTAAGCGTGCCTTGCGGGCTTCCCGGATCTCACGCAATACGATCGCCTGCGATGTCAGCGTGAGAGGACGACCATATTCCTCATGGATCCTACTAATGATATGCTCGAGCACCGATTCGACCTCATGCCCCTCAGGCATCATATGCAAAGATCTCTGAAGATAAGTTTCATGAAGACGATAGCGCGTCCAAGCCGCAAATTCGATATTGCCAACCAAAAGATCATTCATCCTGATGGTTGGCGGCAGATTGGCGATCAAACCGGCAATCTCGATTTGCAACAAAAGAGCATAATCCAGGGAAAAATCCTTCCGTCGATCCTCTGGATTGATCCGGGATTGTTTCACGATGAGGATCAACGATAATACCAGGATCACAAAAGCGAAAAACGCAACAGCGAGAGGAAGCCATTCATCGACAATCCAGGCTCGGTTTTCTTCGGGTCTCTCTTCCCGTCTTAATTCAAACCAACTGGCTCTCCCACGGATTTCGATCACACCGCTTAATGTCGGTAGCCTTGCACCGCGCTGCTGCGAACGTAAAAGTTGCAACCAGGATCCTAGAATAACCTTTCTTTCCTCTAAATCCTGTTCTGTTAGATCATATCCCTGGGCCCATTCGATGATGTCATTCAATTGGATCACATATCCTTCCTGGGCTTCCACCCGAGCCCGGATGACACTCACGGATTCATCACGGTGCTGAATGACCCGTCGCTGCCGGAAGAAACGCGCGATCGCCTCTTGATGAACCCTTTCTTTCTGAGAACGACCGATCACCACGATGCCATGTTCTTCCCTGAAATAAAACCAATAAAAACGCCAGCGTCCCTGTCCGGATCCTGACCGACGATGGTATAAGGGCGCTCGATATTTCATGGGACCCTTCTCAGGCTGATTAATCGCCGCCACCAGGGAATTCCAGAAATCCTGTTCACCCAGATCACGCACATTGTCCGTCAAGATGGCGATATCCGGCGGAGACATATTGGTAATCAAAATATGCCGGACACCCAACAAAGGTTGATCGACATCCGGCATCGCAGCCTCGGGGAGGCTGGATGGTCTTTGCTGATGAAAAAGATGCAAGAGGTTTCTGTTGATCTCGGTTCGCTGTGTATCATTCAATTGCTGCATTGTTCGTAAAATATTCTGGGATGGAACACCCACTAACTCGCTTAATTCCTCGGCGTAAGCCTCCAACAAAAGATCTTCCATGGGGACCCCTTCCCGAATCGACATATCTGACAAATCGATAATGTCCGGATCGACATAATAATTCAACGTCTGAACATCGAGCTGTGAATCGGAAAGATATTGGTAGGCTTGATCAATGTAACTTTGTAAAGTGACTTGGAGCTCGGGCAATGCAATCTGATCAGAGGACGGGTCTAATCCAATTTCCTGAAGAAGATAAGATAAACCGGTTGACCCGACGGTATTAATAAACTGGCTCAACGGGATCTGAATCTGGGTGAGAAATCCCTGCCGGCTCGCTTTTTGCATAAACAAAAGCGGTGTCCGCGGGAGGCCGGCCAGCTCTGCAATGGCATTGCGTAATTGTCGCCGATAACCTCTGACCGTTTCTTCTCTATGCACGCCCATGGCTTGAGCGATTGCTGAATCAGGGGGAAGATCCTCCATAATGACAAGAGCTGTCTCATAAGCCTCTTTAAGACGAACATACAATCTCTGTAAATGATCTTCAAGAAGCGGGACCAGCTCATCCAACCTTTCCTTGGTAATGATCCCTTCCGTCAAAGATACTTCTTCCATGATTTCTTCTGCTGAAGTCGGTTCCAAAACAACATCCCCGGCCGTGATCAATTCCGGCTGCAGAGGTATTTCTTGTTCTTCTTGTCTTTGCGATTCCATTTCTCGCCGGAGATCTAATGTTCGCTGCAACATTGCCCTCCGATCTTCCCACTGCGCGATCACATCTTCGGTCCCGGGAAAATTTCTGAGCCGATTGATCAGCGTTACAAGTCCCCGAATATTTTCTTGACCCAAGTCCTGTTGTAACTGCCGGATCAACTCTTCGACCAATCTCTCTTGATTTTCTTGTTCCAATGTCTGTTCTAGAACGGTCACTTGTCTTTCGAACTGTGTGATGATGTTCTCAGGCGCATGAATGTCTCTTAACTGATCGATCAACGTTCTGGCACCCCTGGCGTTCCTATCCCTGATAGCCTGCTGTGTTCGCCGCGTCAGATCGTCCTCTCGACCGGATTGTCTTTGTCTCGTGCGCAGACCTTGCAATCCGGCAGAAATAATATCAAGATGCGTTTGACTGGCGCCCAGATGTCTTAATGTGCGCAGATGCGACCTCGTTTCTCCAGCGTCTCCTCTGCGCAATGCTTCCTGGGCCTGCTGAATCGTCGTTTCAATCATTTGCCGGGATTGTCGGCGTAATCTTCGCCGTTCTCCGGTGATAACGCTCTTTAAAAACCGTAACCATCTCACCCAAAATAACCAAAACGGAATCCCGAAATAAATCTTCAGGAAGCGTGCAAACCGCACCGCATACCTCATGACCGCTCTGTAATTTAAAATAATCCAAACCGCGGAGCTAATGACAAGCCCAATCCGGCCCCAATTTTTTGATTTGGATAAAAACTTTAACGCCAACTCTAACCAGGAGTCCTCCGGGTCTTCGATCCCGGCGAGAAAGCCAAAGAATTCTTTGGGAGGATATTCTTTAAATCCCTTCCATCGAAACGTATTAAAAATTTTCCAGGTTCGATCAGAAAATAATTTGGCCCGACCCGATTGCTGTTCCCATTTCATAACCCAGTTGACCGCATCGGATAAAAAGTCGTTCGGGTTATGAACAGTCGCGGTTGCGAGATATTTCAGCAAGATGAATATTTCTAAAACCCTTTGATCATATTCCCCGCTTTCCGGATCATAAATTGACCCAAACCCTTCGCGCAATAACTTGACACTGTTTAATATATATTGAAACGGAATGTTCGCTTCCTGGGTGAGCAAATGGTCCAGTTTCTCCGTCGTGACTCCTTTATTCTTCAGGAATTCCAACATCGCATGCCAGCTGAGCGAATCAGTCTGGACCTGTAGACGTAAAAGATCATAGACCGCCCGTTTAAATTCTCTACTGTCTGCAGCAACCTTTCCTTGTTGGACAGCTTTCTGAAGCTCTTGAAATTTCAAAGCCCGTTCATTCAACTGCGCAACCAACTGCGGCTCTTCGGTAAAGATCTGTTGATATCTGACGGTTTTAATCAGCCAGGCCGTGGCAAGGGACTGATATAACTCCTTAATTTGATATGTCCGCATATTGTCTTCCAGTTGGTCTAATCTTGCGCCCAGCTGGAAAAATAACGGCGCATTCAAAATCAAATGACCGTCAAAACTTCCCGGCGGATCATCTTTCATGAAAATGAAATAGCTAGTAGAAATCCTCTGGTCCCCGATAAAACCGGAAGACAGATTTTTCTGAGTACGATCTTTAAAATCAGCCAGCAGATCAACTAATCCTTTTGCCATCGGATGATGTTCTTTGACGAGGATCTTGCTTAAAGATTCCAATCGTTGAATAAGATGTAAGGCCTGAGGCAGGGTAAAAGTAATCCGCGCTTCCGGTTGCTGCTGGGGCTGGCTCAACGGTATCGACGGTTGCAAACCCGGCAAAGGCGTTGTGAATGGCAGGGGCGGCGAAGGTAGCGGGGATTGTTGGGCTAATCGCGAGAGAGATTCCTGAGAAAATGTTTCTGAAAAACTTAGTCCAACCAGGCGGGAAGAAATGACAAAAAGCAATCCCCAAATTGCGAAATAACGTTTACCTCGGAAGGTTAAAGAATAATCACGGTGCAACGCCCTGATCGTAACCGCGAATACACTCGATAAAATGATCAACACTAAAATAACGATCCATGCTTCAAGAGAGACATTGATCCATCCATGAGATGTGTCGGATTTGGGTTGTTCTTTTTGTAGGGCAGGATGAAATCCTATGATCTTGCGGATCATTTTATCAACGGGATGCCTTCGTTTGATGTCGGAAAGAAGTTTAGAGGCTAGTTGGCGATCAGGAAGTTTTCCTAAACGGATGATTAAAACAAAAACCTTAATGACATCATTAAATTTCCATTCCTTGGCAAGCATGGCTAGAATAACGCCTTTCCAAATACGAGAAAATTCCGCTGTCGACATCTCTAAGACAGTCAACCCCGCATTAATCTCTCTCACGTAACGACGATTTCTTTGTGCCGTGTTAAAAAATCCTCGAGCGAGTTGTTTCAAAATAGGAACTTGACGCCCAAAATACTGTAGAGATAAATACCAGGCGACCTCAATAACGACCGAATGATTTTTCTTCGTGAGCTTTGCCAACTCCTTCTCAGCGACCTGTTCTTTACCGTTTATGATGAGCCAGACAAGATGATTCACCTTCATCGACAGACGTTCATCATATTTCTCCAGAATTTCTTGGCCCAAAGATTTTACGATCCATTTCCCACGCAACCTGCGCACGCTGGTATGTGAAATGTTCAGAATCCGTCCAATCGCCCTGGCGCCATAACCTTCACGATTCAGCTGAATGAATTTCTTTTTGAATTGAGGTTGAGCAATAAGCGGTTTAATGTTCGTGTCTCGACGTAAACGGCTGACATGCGTAGGAGATATCCCCAATAAAACCGCCATTTCTCTGACACGCTTTCCTTCTTTGGTATAGCGCGCCAGTTTGCTTTTGAGTTGAACGGGTGTCAATCGGATCTTATTGCGTCGTAACGGCTGGATATTCGCTCTAATCATAATCTTGCTGATATAGGCCCGCTTGACATTTAAGACTTCAGCTATTTCCCTTTGCCTTAATCCTTTCTCGTTCAGAACTCTTACCTTTTCATTCATCTCTTCTTTGGATAGTCTTGTCTTCCATGGATAACGGCCGCGTCCAATTTTAACAATCTGATCACCTCCGGATTTGACCATGGCAATCAAAAGCATCATCAGCATCGATCCGATCGTCATATTTACGCTCAAATGCATCGCTTGACCTTCGTCATTGCCCTCGGAAGAATCCCGGATGCGATGCAGGATCATCAATTTGTCTGGTTCAACGATCACTTCGAAGTCGCTGAGATTCAGGCCAATTCTTTGCTGAAACGGAGCTAAAGTCGTATTGATAAACAGATACGATCCCACACGCATCTGTTCAATATATCCTTTGAGTGTCGTTCGGGCTTCCTGGGATAAATAGGGAATCACGTAATTTAAAAAAATAATGTCTGCATTGCTCATATCAGTCCCTACTTCTCGAGCGATGAGGCTCGACTGTTCGAACTCAATGAGCCGGCGGTTGCGCAGAAAAGGACGATACTTGATGCTTAACCTCTCCAGGGATTTCTTCAAATAGGCTCTCAATCTGTGGCTGTGATTCTCACGCGATCGTTTATTAAACTTTTTTAAGCGTTTTGTCTCACGCAGGACTTGAGAGGCGATCGATTGCGGCAAATCTTTTAACCCGAAATAAACCAACTGATTCGTCAGATAATCCAAATCAACTGTTTCGATCTTGGCCGTTTCAAGTAAATTGTCACGGGCGTAATCAACCATGTCGGGCTTGAGTTCATAACCGCGAATGACAAATTGCATTTCATCGGCCACAAAACGCGACAGGCGTTTATCCAACACATAGGCCAGGGTTAATCCCATGCTGAAGGCCTCTTTGAAATTCGCGGCACCGAGTGATAACAGCATAAACTGTTTCGAGCCGCTGGCGATTCTCTCCTGAATTAAACTGATCAAAATACGTTCCAATCTGGCAAATTGAGACGGAATACGGTATAGATATGTGGAGGATTGAATCTCGTCGGACAAATTCTTTTCGATCCATCTAAGCGTCCATTGATGAGCCGCTGTTTCTTCTTCATGAATATGGGCCACAAATGCTTCAATCCCGGATGGATAATGTCGCAAGAGAAATTCCTGGTCGGTCAAAAGATCCCGATAAAAGGTTTGGATCGTCACACCATTGCGAGGCGGGATGATTCCTAATTCCGTCAAAGCCTCTCTAAGCCTTCCCATCATCCTGTTGCGTTCAAAATTAACCTCTTCAGCCAGCGTAAAATCTTTTTCTCTCAAGACTTGCAGGAGAATGTTAATTTCATATTCCGAATACAGGCTGAGGAACCGTTCCACCATTAATGGGACGACGAGAACCCGCTCGCGCTGTTTTAACAATTGATTCAATGCCATGGGGGTATCTTTTCTGGAGGAAACCGCCACCGCTGCGATAAAACGATCGATCGATTGACGAACCCGGTTGCGCCGGATTTGATCAGGATCTTCCCGGATCGCAACGACACCTCTTACTGGGACCAAAGGTCTTAGCCCTTCCCGCGTTTTGACCTTCATAACGGAGGCGATCTGAATTTCCTCTTCTTGAAGAAGACGGAGACGGTAATTAACAAACGGCACGTTCGATTCAATAACATATTCGCTGAACTGCAATTGGTCGGAGATCTCTCGGACTTCCCATTTTTTATATCGATCAAAGGTATTGCGGTTGACCGCCCAATTGAATAATACAATCTGTGGTGTCATCGGGATTTCCAGCTGGCGGGTCTGACGCAGCCAAACATTGGAGATCTTCCAGTGATCGGAAAAGAGATCAACTCTCAACGGGAATCTCTGGTTCACATCTGCGTAAGTCCATTTTTTCATTTTCCGTAAAACCGGGATGCTCTGCCACCAGCGCAGCATTTGCTGGATATGAGGATGCAAATCTTCCCAACGCAAATAAGGCAACCACGCGTTAAGCGACCCCAACGCTTCCGGTGGAAGGGGGACTGTTCTTAAAGACAGCTGTGCCCAAAGTTCCCACACATAAACGATCCTCTCCAAATCAAACTGCCGTTGTTTAACGTCATTCGGTTTCCAAGAAGAAACATTCACCAGTGCTCCGGCCTTATCAATCAAAAGATCGACAAAACCGGAATACCGATCATGATCGTCATAACTTAAATGAAGACGGGCTTCATTCCTCACTTCTTCGAGAGACATCTCTGGAGTTCGGGTTGTCTCTTGGGCCCGTTGGATCATGGCTCGAATGGAAGGTGGATAATTCTGCCGGGCGATGGTCTCCAGGTATTCCTTTTTCGATGGATCAATGGTCGGTAGCCATTTAGGAAGGGTGAGATGGATTTCTTGACGACCGTTTTCGCCTGAGGCCGTGCGGATCATCGCGGTCATTAAAATTTGCATCATGAAAAACATGCCCAGCCAAACGAACCCATTGAATTCGCCATACCAATCCATATCCAGGAAGAAAACGATCTGATTGGATTGGTCTGATGCATCCGGCGTCTTGCGAACCAGATTGTTCTTCTTCATCAAATAAATCACCCTCGTCGGTTTAATATATAAGACTCGTGCGATGTCACCGGGTCCTTTCCCTTGGGCCAAAAGATGTGCAATCAATGTTTCCTCTCCATTGACGGCCGCAAAATAATCTTCGACGCTTTGGGCCTTCTTCAAGGCCTCAGGAATTTCGGCATACTCCGCCAGTTTCGCCAATGCATAAAAATGGCTTTCGGTCGACAAAAGATCAAAATAAATCTGATACGCGTTCAAGCCTTGTTCATTCAGGACTTTATCTTTGAGGTCCTTGTAGGCCTTGATCCAGTCGTCAAAGACCAGCCGTTCCAGATGTCGCTCATAATCGGTCGCAAAATATTGTTCATTGGTCTTCGTGACCGGCCAATGCACGACGATCCCGGTTGCATGGCCCAGACTTTCGATCGTGTCGACCACATAACCACGATCAATGCCGGATTTTCGTCCGACAAAATCCCCAAGAGCGGGCCAAGGCGCATAAAGACTGGAGCGCTGCAAGCTGAGCGGGAGTCTTTCTTCGGCCATGAGATACATATATTCGATGAAGGCGAATATTCTGGAATCGTTCATGAAAATCTTCAACAATGCATCCATTTCAGCGACATCCGCCATCAGGTGCAGTTGAATCGTCTCTTCAATCATTTTTTGGGCCAGATATCTTGTCAATTCCGGATATTCTTCACGCAAGGCCAGCTTCAACCAATCGATCAATTGATCTTCATCAGCCGTTTGCAAAAGTTCGAGCGCTTTCGTTCTGGTCTCTGCGGGCGTCAACTTTAAAGACAACGACATTAATCGATCCTGGATATCAGACAACACCCCTCTGGGATTATTCCCCAGTAAACGTTCCATCACAGAAAAAAAGTCATCCAGATCGCTGAATTCACTTCCTTTCATCTCACGGCTTTTGAGAATCCGTTCGATCTGTTCTCGCGAATAGCCGGCCCTCAGCAAATCAAAGGCATCGGCTCTATTTAAAAATTGGACAAATCGCACAACGAGATCCGGATCAATGTCGGCAATCCATTGCCTCCGGTTTTCGACAGATGAAAAAGTCTGCCTGGTCTTAGCAACATTGTCTTGTTGACGTTGAGGTAAGCCCAATTTAAGACGTAATTTATCTTCGATATTAGACCTAGTTTTTCCAGGCAGGCCTTCTTCTTTAGAAGACTCGGAACGTAACGATTGTTCCAGTTGCAACCAAAAATCGTCCATGTCCTGAAATCTCCGGTTTTCGTCTTCCTCTAATGGCCGCTCAAACAGCAGTTGCAGGATCTTCGCATCTTGTTTTAAAATCGTGCCCCAAACGATTCGCGCTTGCGATGGAGGCAAACGAGCTCTGAGCAAATCATCCCACTGCGCCCGGTTCAGGAAATGCACCATCACTGTCGCGGCATCCGTTGATTGAACCACTGTTAGGGCATCGGCACTCGTATTTCCATCTTCGATAAAGGCAAAAATCGCATCAACAATTCTCAAAGCGCGGTCAGAACCAGTGATCTCGGATAAAGAATAAAGAGTTTTTAAAGAATCTTTTTCTTCAAAAATCTTTTTCGCCCAATATCTCGGGCCCTGAATGTTCGTCGCGGATATCCATCTGAAAAGTTGCGCCTCATCGGCGTCTTGTAACATTCGCAAGGCAGCCGCCTTTGTTTCATATCCCGGGATAAAAAGCGTCTGATTTCTCAGTCGGCGTTCAACATTATCATGCCAACGCGAATATCCGCCGTGCGATCCCATCGATCGCCGGATGCCCCACCAAAAATCCCGTAAATGCGTTAATGGACGATCCGGCCATCCCAACTTACGTTTGGTCGCATAGATGATGCTGGTATGATATCCTTGTAATCCTAGGCGTAACAAATCCAAACTCTCCGCCCGATTCAAAAAATCCAGAACGGCTGTGTCATCGTTATAAATGGTCGGTTCTTCACGTTGCGATGAGACAGCTCGTTGCTTGCGTACTGGGACGGGCACGATGTCCTGAGCATCGGCTGGATTGAAAAAATCCACAATCGCCTCTTCTGTATTGAATACCTCCTCCTCAACCCCCGGGGTTGGAAAGGTCGCCGTCGTTTCGTCCATGAGATTGTATAAATTCCTGACCAGAATCACCGTGCGGGCTGCACCGATCACATCGACCAGATCAAACAAACGGTTGATCCCTTGTTTGACTTTCCAGATATCCGAAACCAACGCTTCCGCTTTATTGAGCCCGGATAACCAGGTCAACAACTCGGTGCTGGTTGCTTTATGGAATTGCTCTAAGGCTTGCGTTCTGACGGCAATCGGCGTGACCTCCAAGGTTTTGGTTTTTAAAATCCGCGCGATAAATTTGTGCGTATGGGCATATCCTTTTCCGTGATAAATGTTCAAACGGTACCAAAATTCTTCATAACTCGAAAAATCACCACCTTGCTCTCGAACCGCGATCACAGCGTTGACATGAGCGATCTTAAATTCATTCAATAAAAGATCGATCTCATCCGCCGTGTTTAAAAAATCTAAAATACGCTCATCGTCGTTTTCCCCCTCTCTTCGCGCGGGCGGCGCCAGCCCTTCCTCATCCAAGACCATTCCCAAAAGATGTTCGATAAACTTCTTGAATTTCTCATCACTGATATTATAATCTGTCAAATCATATAACCCATTCGATTGCGCATCACGCAAACCGGTCCGGTTATTAAACACGTGCATCGCGAAGTATTTATTCTGATTGACGTCGGCGTAACCCTGCCAGGCGGTTGTCACCCAGATCTGAAGTTCGGCGTGCGTTGCGTTCACAACTTTATCGACCATTTTGGAAAGGACCGTGTGATCAATCATCTCAAGAGGAGATTCATTTAAAATATTTTTCAGGCGGGTAAAAAGAAGTTTTGTTCCTGACCCCACTCTGAGTTCATCGCTCGCGGTCAAAAAGCGTTGCCCAAAATTATTCCAATTGGAAAATGTCCCATCCCTTCGCGCGCGCCGGATCGCCCGGACCGTCCAAAATCCCAGATCCAGCCTTAACAGATCAATCTCATCCGCCTCATTTAAAAAGCGGATGATCGCTGTTTCGGAATTGACCGATGAGGTGCCTTGGACGTCTGTTACGATTAGCGGTGTTTCATGTTCATCCGTGAAAATTACTCCACCCGGGACCATCCGATAAAGGAACCGGACCAGGAGCCGCAGCCGCTGTTCGGTCATGCCGTCAATATCACGCAGTTCATACAAATTCTCCAGCCTGACTTTTCGTGTCTCAAGATCAACGCTTCTCATGAACACATCGGTCCCGATCTGAGCAGGAATAACGCCGGTCGCACTGCCCCAGGCGCGTTTCAATAATTCAGTGATCCCCTCCTGACTCATCGTGACTAAAATCCTTCGAGCCTCTTGATTAAGTTCGCGATCGCTTAGAATCAAAGGATGGTCCTGTAGTTTATTCATCGAATCATTAATAATCACCTTGGCCCAACGGCCAAAGCCATCTCGTCGCGTTCTTGCCAAACGCTGCCATAAATCCGCGATATCCATTAAAGCCCCTTCTTGTTTTGTCCTTAAAACCAGATCAATCTCCAGATAATCCAATCCGGCCAACAATAAATCAATCGCCTGCGCCGCGTTCACAAATGAGAGGATCTCCGCAGAAGAATTCCTGATCTTTGCGAATGTTTTTGTTTCCGCTGAATCCCCTTCCACCAGACCGTAAAGATATTCGGCGAATTTCAACACACGGTCCGGGCCCATCCCGGAAGAATGAACGTCAAAGATGGAATCGAGATCATAGCTGCTGTCAGAATTATAGTAATGCCGGGTGGCTATACTGATGGCATATCGTTCTTCCTTGGTGTATCGCGCATCATGGAAGGCGTTGCGGATCCAGACGGCGATTTGATCTTTGGAAGCGGCCTGTAACATTTTTAAAGCTTCTTCCCGAACAATTTTGTCCGTTACCGTCAACCGGGCCGACCGCAATATACGCATGATCGTAATTCCCATAAAAGTGTATCGGTCAAGTTTGCTGAGAACGATCTTCATCAGATCATTCCAAGAAAAAACTTTCTGATACAAACGTTGGGCCTGCGTTTGGTTTAAACCCACCCGCAGAAAATCGATCATGTCGGCTTCCCGCAAAAAATCCAAGATTGCATCGTTGCTATTGATGCCTTCGATCTTCTCTTGAGTTTCGTTAGGCATCCGGGGGGACTGATCGATTGAGTCAGAAGCCGCTCCCAATTCTTGCGTAGGCTCAAGAGATCCCGTCAACTCATCCAGGATAAGACGATATAAATATTCGGCTAATTTCCGGGCATTTTTTTCTGTGATCCTGATCGTGGTTAATTCATAAAGATTCCGGAAATGAATTTTTTGGGCGGCAATGATCGCAGCGGTGTAACGGGCAACTCCCGGGCGCTGATAAATCCTAATGCCGATCAGCCAGGATTCAATTTCGGATTCAGACGCCGATTGCAATCTGCGCAGGGCCTCTCGCTGCAACCACGGGGCCGTGACTTTCAAAACAGCGGAATCCAAAACCCGCTGGATCGCCGGTCTGATCTTGGT
Source organism: Candidatus Omnitrophota bacterium (assembly GCA_023247705.1). GTDB lineage: Bacteria > Omnitrophota > Gorgyraeia > Zapsychrales > JAHFFX01 > JAHFFY01. Next base: position 51,814 of record JAHFFY010000009.1, read on the forward strand.
CGCGAAACCCGACGAACCGCGATCTTCCATCTTCTGCCAGAAATCCTCGAGACTATCAAACACGATCGGCTCGGAGACCGCGCTCTCATCTAATCGCACCAGCGGTTCATTGCGCGCGCCTAAAATGTGCAGGATGTGATTACGCAAAAGACCAATCTCCGGCGCCGCAAAATCAAATCCGTCCGCGATATTTAAAAACGCCAGCTGTCCTTCCGGAGTATTGGAAAAGATCAGATACGGTTCACCTCTCTCCATCGATCCCTCGGCCAGCTCTTTGACCTGCGTTCGCGGTTGAGGCGAAGAAGATTGATGTGGACCCGCCAGGGAAACACGCCCTTGCACGATAAGATAAAGATATTCGATAAACGTTCTGGTATTCTCGACGATCCCTAAGGTCGAGATCAACGGATAAAAATCTTGGAGAGAAAATTTTTGACCATAAATTAATTTTGCCTTTGATCGGATGATCTCAAAACGCGAATAGATTTTGGCGCCGAGAATCAATTCCAAAATTTCTTCCTCCGAACTGGATTTGAGTTTCATCAGCGCGGAATCGCGCAGTTCAGAGGATGTCACACGTAATGTGGCATAGGACAACGCATCTTCGATCGCCGGTTTCATCCGCGTTTTAAATCCATGAGGTCTCAACATTTGTATGGCTGACCAGAAGTCATCCAGACTTTTAAACGGGATGTCGGTATCTTGCCTCTTCTCTCTGGCTTCTTTAATAATATAGTAAGCGGTGTTCCAGGTTAATCCGACGTCAGGATGAGTCATATCAAAAAGATCAGCGTCATTTAAAAACGCCAATTGGCCTTCCCGTGTATTTGGATAGATGATATAAAGTTCGGTGACCGGTTCGGGTTCCGGCACCGTTCCTTCGGCCAAACGGTGGAGATAAACAACGAATTGCCGGATCAATTCCTGTTCGACCCGATGATAGATGAGGATATGGCTGACCTTCTGTTGGATGTCCATATTGGACGACCGGATAAAAGAGAAAAGCTCCTCGGCCAGAAACCTTGTTTCCATCGCCGGCGAAGCGCCCCATGCCTGACTCAGCCATGCCGCGAAATCCATGGCCTTCGCGCTGGAAATTCGCTGAATGACGCGATAACGGACATCGACCGATACGTTTTGCAACGGTTTCGTTCTGATCACTTCCTGAATACGCGCTTTCAATTGTTCATTGGTCAAATCAAACATCCGTCCCCAGAAATCGTCCATCCGTTTCCAAAGTTGCTCAAGCTCGGTGATGGGGCCGACTTTCATCGTGCGTTCAATGATGTCGATTTCCTCCCGAGTAAATTCATGGAGGACCAAATCAAAATGGTCCGCCTGGTTAAAGAATTTCACGGTGGACAATTGCTGTTGTTCATCCTGGAAGGATCTATATAAAGGACTTCGCTGATAGGCCACCCAAAGCGTCATGAACTCTTTATCTAATTGTGCAATAAACCGGCTCAATCGGGCATCACGCATGATGTCCGCGGTCCCGTCCCATTTGCCGCGCTCTTGAAGAATCAGTGACTCAAACGCGTCGCTGCGATCTTTAATCCGACGATTCCGTTCCGATGCAAATTCCGGACGTAATGCGCTTAAAAAGTCCCGTGTCTGTTCATAACTCAAATAAAATTGCTCCGGTGTTTGTTGAACAAAGAGAATGTCCTCGGCTTTGAAAAATTCGTCTTCCTGCTCTTCCCAGATCTTTACTACGGTATCAAGGCGTTCCCGGATGTTATCATCGAGATAGGTTTTGCCAGCCTGTAAAGCGGCCAATTTTACGGCAAAATCTTCGTAATTCTTTTCTCTCCGATCGATCTGGTCGTAATTGACAACATGTTCAATACGATCAACCTCAAACTCAATGTCTCGCCCTAAGAAAACCTCCAGTGTTTTTAAAACGTCGCGGTTCCATTCTTCCTCGAAATATTGCGGCTCTGATTCATGTTCTGGCCGTGATGGTCGAACGCGTCTTGGCCGGCGCAGACGCAGTTCTTGCGGTTTCAGCATTTCTAAAGCGCCCTCATTGAGCGGCCGCACTTTGACATACACGGTCACATGATAAGGCAACGCGGTCATCTGACGGATCTGTTGGAGCATCTGCGGACCTTCGTCCCTTAAAATACTTTCCGCGCTTTCCCGGGATAAACGATTCCGATGGATATAATGCTGGGCCGCGATCTCATAACCGCCGATCTCGCGCAACATCCGGTCAAAATGACTTCCGATCAATGGCGCGCTCCTCGGAGATCCGACAATTAACACCGGATGATCCTTAATATGTTCTTCTGTGATCGTCGTGCCGGCCGGCAACACGTCATATCCGGCATACAGCGCCTCCAAAGTCTTCAAGGCTTCTTTCATTTCGCGCGGGGTCAATAAATCCCAGACATAACTCGCCACGATCGCTTTAACGACATTCGCCTGATCCTGCCCTAAAAATCTTCTCATCTTATTTAAAACATCTTGGGTCTCGCTGATATCGGCGAGGATCTTATTGGGGTTGGGGGCGATTCCGCTGATCCCCTCATGCTGTTCAATATCGATCATATAATCTGACATCTCAAGCGGCCTGCCCTTTCGTCTTAAAACCTGTCTTAAGACCCGCCAGGCAATACTGACATTCGCTCCGACATCCAGCATAAACGGTGTTCCATCGATGTGCTCCGCGATCCATTCGGCGATCCAAAGATTGGTATGATAAGAGGAGCGGCGGCGTTCCTGTTCGGTCAAATCAGGGATATCGGTTTTCCCCCAGCGCATACGGTCGTCGCGTAATAAATTCAATGTTCGGCGGATTTTCTCGTGCAGGTTGATAAAAAAGATCTGTTCGGTCTCCTCAACCACTTCACCGTTTCTGATCTTCTCTAATAACGCGGTGAGCCGATCAAAATCATCCGCGGTGATCGCCACCAATTCTTTTCCGGCGTTTCTGCGTTCTTGATACAATTCTTCAGCCAATTCTAGACGGGTGACCATGCCCATGGCAACCCCGAGTGGAAATCCCGGCATCCTTCGTTGCCACACCCTTTCCATTTCTGTTTTGACCTGCTTGTAAGAGGCGATCTGCTCGTCTCCCAATTGATCTCGGCCCCAGACAGGTAAATTCCAGCTGCGTTCGGATTCAGGGACCAAACGATTCATAAAAGCCTGCATCTTTCTCATCTCGCGCAAGAGATCGCGTGCTTCCTTGATTTGCTGCAATTTTTGAGATCTCAACAAAATCCGTCGGGCATCGTGTTTTGCAAATCCGCCGAGGATGACCCGGATATCCTGCGGTCCGACATAAATTTCCAATCCACTGGCCAGATTCACCACCTCATAAATCCACTGCGGATTATTTCCAAACTCATCGTGCCGATCTCCAGCCGTATTGGTCAAACCCGTCGCGCTGATATTCGGCTGAGTGGCGACAAGCAAACTCCTGATTATCCATCCTTCCTGTAGTCTGGCCCATTGCGCTTCGAGATCCTCTTCAAGATCTTCACCGGATAACTCGATCATGCGACGTTTTTTATCCTCGGTTGTGATCGAAACCCTTCTGTGCAGATCCACGAGCACCTCGCTGAAGCGCACATCCCATTCGCCGAACAGTTCCCGTTGCAGGGCCCGTAAAAGATAGTGATGCGCCATAGTCCCACGTCCCTCTGACTGTAAGTCCTTCGCCCGGCGGGCCAAGACGCGGCTGTCCCGGCGTCTCAGTTCTAAAATAGATTGTTCAGTCCCGATGTGCACGATGAGATCCATTCGCGCGCGCTGTTCGTTTAATTCCAAAATCAGTCGATGGGAATCAGAAATCTGTTCAGATCCCATGTATTCTCCGAGTTCGTGGAAATACGATAACGCCCGGATCATCGGTTCCGGATGGTTGACTAATTTGTGATATAACGCGATTGTTTGTTTGTGAGGGAGGGCCACACCCAACAGATCAGCGATCAAAATTCGGAAGGAATAAATCTTTTCCAATCCCGGCGGTGCGTGGAAGAGTTGATATAAGGCGCTCAATAAATCATAGGCGTGGGATTCTTCCCGCGCCAGGATTCCCAGCAACGTTAATAAAATTTTTTCTAAATCCACGGAAATTTCATCCAGAGGATTAGCAAATGGTCGGTTGGGTTCGGCGTTTTTGATGATTCGCAAATGTGGCCTGCCGTTTTTATGTTCAATCCCGATGGCACGAGCCTGGTTCCCTAATTGTCCAAATTCCTCCGGTGTTTCTCCTGGACCTTTCTCTTTGTGTTCTGATCCTGAACTCGATTGATCCGGCAAATCTGTTGTTTCAGATCCTTCTTTTCTCTTCTCGGCAATGAGCTTTCTGATTTTTTCTAATACCTCTTGGGTGGAAATTTTTCCACTCTTTACGTCTTCCGGAGGAGCGATACGATCAAGTTCTCGCATCCCCAACTCTCCGGTGAGAGACCGATACTCATTGACCGCCTCGAGCAAATCCAACACGGATTGATTGGCCATGCCTTCCGGTAAACTAAATCGCATTTCGTTTGATGATGTATTAAAAATAACCCCTGGCCTTCTGACCGGTTGCTGTTGAGGCTGTTGGGCCGGAGTCCTTTTCCATTGCTCGATGGCAAATAAACGGATATGGTCTGCGATCTTAGTCTCGTCGTTGTTTCTAAGGTTAAATCGCACGCCTTTCGTTTGAAAATACTGTCTTAAATCAGCGCGATTCTGTACAATCATCAATTCTTCCAAGACCCGTTGGCTATTCTTAACGGCCCGTCTGTTCTTTCCATCCTCACTGAGTTCCAATTCAAAAGCTCTTAACCAGTCGATCAATTCCTGAATCTCCTTCGCGAATGGTTTAATTTGACTGACACGGTTGATCAATTCTTCCCTCAATGCGGATGTGATTTGCGGGAATGGATTCACCCAAGAATTTTGGATCATCTCGACCATCTGACGATAATTTTGTCTTTCTCCATAGATTTCTAAAAGCAAATGCGTGATGGCAGGCAAGGGAATTTGTTTGATCGTTATGAACGGATCTGGAATGTCTCTATCCGGGTTATAATCCGGTAAAATACGATAACGTAAAAACTGAAGCTCCAATAACGATTGAATCATAATGACCGGTTCCAGATGCAATACAGCTGCCTCTTCTGTTCGGCCGGTTCTAAACATTTCCTGAATGAGTTTCGCCTCTAAAGCGATATAAACAGACATCGTGTCTTTTTGTCCGGTTGCCCCCAAAGATCTGGCCATGACCGGAATATTCATCCGCTTTAACTGACTATAAAGTCCGATGCCCACATCGAATCCTATAAAAGCGATCCTCTTCGTCGGGTACTCTTGATAAAGTTGGACCAACCGCTCCAAGATCTGACGTTTTCGGACGATCCGGGCCTTCGCGGAGTATATGATCTCCTGAGTAAAATAATTGATTCCTTCTCTCAAATGTCCTGATTTAAGCGCAGCGCGGACTAAACGGTTTTGCCTTACCCCTTGGGAATCCCAATGATTCCGCGGAATCCCCAACGTATAAATCTTTTTCCCTCTTCCGGCGAGAAGTTCAAATAAAAATTTCAGGCTGTTTTTAAGATCTAACGCGTCCTGGTTAGAAACTTCCATGTCAGTCATAAGCTCAGCCAATTTCGATCGATCTTGAGATAACTCATCCAGAAATTCCTGCTGGAGGTGCATTTCTTCGATGATGACAATATCCGCCGTTGCGATCATCTGATTTAACTCTTCTGCGACTTGATTAAAATGTTCCATGTCACTTAAATAAAGTTTTATTCCCGGGGATTGCTCGAATCGTTGCTGCCGGGTTTGAATGATTTCGGGTGGTGTTCTCCTGGTGGATGCAACGATCCGTTGTCTTACCGGAACTTGCGGACTATTCGTTACGTCTGTTGACTCTGGTTCTTGAACAAGCCCTTCCTCTTCGACCGTTTCAGTTAGTTCATTAGTCGTCAATTCTGAAGGCGGTGTCCGTGTTACATTAGCTTGTGCTAAGGAAACATCCTGTCCGGAAAAAAGGTTCGTTTGTTCTGCAGACTCGACGTCTTCCGGTCCGATATGATCAATCGACAAAACTTCTTCTTGAGTTGGCTGCGCCTGACTCGCCATCGCCATCATATTCAAAGCCCCGCGTAAAGCACGCATCGCATCGGTTAACGTCTCAATCCCTAACCCGATCATCCATTCTTCGACTCTTTGTTGCGCTCGTAGAATTCCTTGCTCGGTCTTCAATGAAGCTAATTTTAATTCCGAAACGATATTAAATAATTCCCGAATCTGCTCGGAGGAAAGGGATCGCATGATGTTGGAAATCAGACCTGACCAGGTATAAACCATTAAATATCGACCTCCATTCCATAATTTGTCCACGGCATCATAAACAACGCTCTCTTCTATTAAACGGTCTATTTCTTGCGGTGTGAGATAAGAAGAAATCTGATGTTGCATTATTCTCTCAACAGGACTCAACAATCTCACGATATCTTCCGGTGCTTGAAGAACGATGCCCCTATATTCCGAAGGCATTTCTTTTTCTCCTCCGATCCGGTTATCCATGCGCAGGCTAATGACGACCCGGTTTCGGTTGGTCTTCAGTAACGCCGGGATCTGCTGACCAAAAATCTGCTTATTCATTGAACGCAATCCTTGACCAGCCGACTCCGTCATTCTGAAAATATTCCTTCGATACAGCTCATAATCCCCCCGATCTTCGGAGGCCTCCAAAAAGGCGTCTGCGATTAAATGACTAATCGATGAAAGCGGCACGCCGGGTTCCAGCGGCTGTAATTCCAGCATTTGATGGTCCAGCTGAATGTTATAACCTTGCTGCGTCACCTTCTCATGCAGATATTCAAACAATGCCATACGAAATTCCGCTTCGCGGGTAGTCCCTTGCAAAGCTATATTTCGTTGCACAGTCGCCCTGACCTCAGCAAAGGTTTGCTCTCGATGCCGTATTCGATGGGAAATCTGCCGGGAAGATCTGTTTTCTCCCTCGATCGAAGCCCGGATAAAATCAATCGTGGGGATAAAATAAGCGTCTCTCTCTCCGGTAACCCTTTTCAAATTGCGATGACGAGACAATCCTAATTCATCGACAGCGCTTCGGGGGATCAAAATAGTTTCCTGCTGATACCTATTATCTCGTAACTGACTAAAAATCTCTTTAACCGAGACAACCTGTTCATTGAAACGCGGGCGATCGACCTCCAGAAAGATAACGACCTCCGTATCTTTTCGATCTGGGACCAACCGATCAATCAAAACATCCAACTGACTGCGGACACGATCAAAATCTTTGGCCCATTGCATCCCCGTGTAGATCACACTCCAACGCGGCCTGAGCACTTCCATCTTTCTCAAGATCAACTGCGGCACTTGATCGCGCGTTTCATTGCTCAATAAAGCTGTTAAAAATAAATGATTCCTCTTGGCGTTGTTGGACGGCTTACTCATGGCCTCGTGGATCATCGTCGCCGCGGCCGTCACCGTCAGACCTTCATAATTGCGCGCTAATGTTACAGCCGCATCGCTCAAACGCGCTTGGGTTTTTAATTCTTCGATCGAAGCGGTGATGGCGAGATGAACCAATTCTTCTGCATCGTTCGTGGGTTGATGGGAACTGGACGCCGGCAAATCTTCCTGTGCGGTTGAAATCTCTTGGACGGCCATAGGGATTTGTGTTACATCCTGATACTCAGGATTTTCTTCGTCGGTCAAGAGCCCCGGAATCCGCCCTTTATTCTCAATCAACAATCTGATCCCGGAAGTCACTTCGGCATTCAGATATTCAATCACAGCCTCTTCTCCATAAAGATTGAACGCGGCCACGACCGCATGACGGTCATTGCTGGCCAAAAAATTTCCTCTTTGGGCAAAAACCGATCGGCGCATGTAAATTCTCTCGACTTCTCTGGCCGTAAACCAATGTTGTGCGACAAAATTTCTAATTTCTCTAATAAAAAGACTTTGTCCTTTGGATGTGACAGCATCTTCTAATTGCCGTTGAGTCAGAAAATCTCTCAGATCTTGCCTGTTTTGAACCACAAGAAATTCTCCGAGACCTTCCAAAGGCATCGCTTCAATGTTCAATCGATCAAGATCAACGTCTTCTTGATTCTGGAATAAGGAATGGAATCTCATCGCCAATTTCCTGCGCAACTCCGGGGTAATTGGGCGCGTCGGCCAATCTTGTGCCGCGACGATATTCTCGATCGTTTGACTTAAACTCACTCTCCCTGAATAGTGATCAACCAAGCGTAAAGCGATATCAGGAAGAGCGAGGCGTCGGATCGCTTTAATTTCACTTTGCATATCCGCTGACCGGTTATAACTTCTTGAGCCGCGCCAATTACGCCATAGATCAGCTAAAAATTTTTGAGCCGCCTCAAGAGAAGAGATGGAAACATCTTGGGTCTTAAACATTGCTTTGTTTATCTTAACGGCATTGATCATGGACCTGTCAAAATGCGGTTTGTTTTCCAACGATTGGAAAACGACCGGAACGTTCCTTTTCTTGAGCTGGACGTAAATATTAAGATTAAAATAAACACCGATGACCAAAATCTTCTGTCCTTGATTTTGCTCATAAAGGCCCTGTAAGAAATTAATCGATTCCAGGTGAGTTTCGTATTCTTCCCGGATAATCGCTTTCCAGGCCTCGATCGAATGTTTCAATCCTTCCCAAAATCTATTTTGTTCGAAGCTTTTCTTGGCCGAATTATATCGTTCAACACTCCGGCGATGGTGCGGGTTATCGATGTACTTGGTGTTAATGCTATGGAACCTCTTGCGGATTCCTTCCACGCCGACTTCATAAAGCAGGCGCATCCATTTTTGGATCGCTTGACCGCTGGGGGTGTTGACTTTAAGGAATGTCCTGTTGACAGCTTGCTCGAGGGTGATCTTTCTTTGCAGCAGCAAATTAAAAATTTCATTATCCGTCCTGGACAGATCCATGACGATCCGATCCGCTTCCTTCATCGCATTGAGCAGGATGGTCCGATGTCGATCGATATTTCGTTCATCAAGGAATTGGAAACTAACCCCCGCGATAAGCTTGCGCGCAGATGGTGAAGAAGGAGTAGTAACTGAAACCACATCCTCATAGATCGCATCAACGATTTCTTCCGTCCCTGGGGCCGCGGCCGGTATTTGGGCTAACGTGGTCGCATCAATCTCCGGCCAATATTGATCCACCATTCCACGAATGTGATTGCGCAGCGGATAGCGCGTGCCGCCGGAAACATAACCGAAAATATGTTTAAAGCGTTCGTTCAGGAAATGATTAAGATCCGCGGTCTCCCACATCACAAGCAATTCTTCAAATTCTTCCAAGGAAAGTTTTGTGATGGGTAAACCACTGAAGCGTTCCAGTTCCAACCGCATGGCCTCGGTCACCGGCTGGACGGGCGAATTCAGGGTTGTTTTGAGGATTTGAAATAATTGATGCGCGGTCAACCGATCGCGATAATGCTCAAGAATCCTGCGCGCCATATAAGGAAGCGGCAGGGCGGCGATAACGTCATTCTCTTCAGGAAAGTTCTCTTCTACGCCGTAATACCATAACACGGCCATTAATGAACGGGTGATGCCCTGTAGTCCGATGGTAATTTGCTCAATCTCTATCCCCTGATCAATTTGGGCAACCACCTCATTAAAGAATAGGTCATGATAATCCGGCCGGATCGGATTTTCTTCAGATGGATTAAGATATTCCACCGTCGTATTGATCCCTGAGTTATTTAAAAGATAAACCAGATGATCAAGCCCGGCGATGTTTTGAATGATCGCGACTTTCCCATCCTGGGCTTGACGAAAATATTGCACCAGTGACTCAACGATCGCGATATTATCTCTTGAAGAAATATCCACGGCTAATTTTTCCGCCTCTAAATAAAACCGAATGCCTGACAAGAATCTATTCTGACGAAACTCCTCACGCGCTTTGTCAAGACGAAGGCTATATTCACGATCATGCGAGTTACCGCCTTCCTCCCCGAGTATCACCTTAACGCCTCCGTTAATCATCTTGCCTTTGCCGTAGGCAAATCTTAACAAGTACCGCGCCTTACCGATTTCCACACTCTCTTTAATACTGTTAGGAACTGTTTCTATTTCACTCAATAAACTTTCCAAAGATTCTCTGGCATTGAAAGCGCGCTCGAATATTGAATCGTATTTTTCGGTGATATCCGTAAGAATGACATCATATTCCTCAACGATCGTTTCAACACCCGCAGCATATCGCTCCAAGAATTCCGGACGACGGCGATTGGAACTGACGTAGACATTAACGGTAAATTGAGTTGAGGTTGTTCCTGCGGATTCACCGGACTTTTGGTCTGCTTGCGTTGTGGTCGCTGATTCTTGGATGGTAACCGTTTCTCCCTCATCTTGAATCTGTTCAACTTCTAACGTTGTTTGTACCGCCGAAAGATCCGTGATTGCGGCATCGGCCTCAGGCGTTGATGGTGTTTCTTCTAAATTGCCGCGTACGGCGTCATTGGATGAAGTCGAATCGGCAATTTCCGAAATCGCTCCCCAATACCGGTTGACCATCGCCCGGATTTCCCGACGCAGCGGATGACGGATCTTTCCGGAAACAAAACCGAACACGAACCGGTGCTGATCATTCAGGAAATGACTCAAATCCGGCGTGTCCCACATGACCAGTAATTCCTCAAATTGCTCAAGCGTCAATTTTTCCAAAGCAAAACCTGCAAGACGACTTAATTCCAATTGCATTTCCCGCGTGACCGGAACAGGCGGGGCCGTTAAGGTCGATCTGAGCACGTCAAAAAATTGACCCAATGTCAGCCGTCCACGGAAAAGATCAAGGATCCGAAGCGCGATATAAGGAAGCGGCAGGTGTTGAATAATTTCGTATTCACGCGGATCATACGGTTCCTGACTATGGAACCATAAAATGACCAACAAAGATCGGGCCACGGCCAGAAGACTGACTTCGATATCTTTAATTTCTTTACCGGCCAAGGCCTCGCGCAGCGTCGCATTAATCAGGTTATCAGCTTGGTCGCCCTGGGTTTCCTGTTCCCGCTCGTCGGTCAGATATTCCACCTCGATCTCAATGCCTTGTCGCTTGAGAAGCTCCCGCAGATGCTCGGCGCCCATCATATCTCGCATGATCGCGATCCGCGCTTCCGGAAATACCTCGAAATGCTGCATGATGATTTCAACATTCGTTTGATTTGTTTGCATCGTTGTCCTTGCCGAAAACCGTTGCGACTCAATCAGGCTGCGTATCCCGGCCAAGAAACGATTTTGCTCGAATTCCGCCTCCGGCGATTGGAAATCGCGGCTATAGGCAATCGCATCCGGTGTACTGCTCGAATTAATGACGATCGCGCGGATACCGCCGACCAGCTTCTTTCCCCGGCCATAACTTTGTCTCAGAAGCGTTTGTCCCTTCACGGTATAAGATGGAAAACTCGATTTCGAAACATATTCCTTAATTAAATCTTCGATCGATCCTTGTCCTTGCGAAGCCCAGGCAAATATTTCGTCTGATTCAGAAAGGATATCAGTAACAATCAAATCGTAATTCTCAATAATGGCATCAATGGCCTGATTATAAATATCGGCGCTGACCGGACTTTTACTGTCGGAGGTTATGTAGACTTTGACTTTCCGTTGAGGAGCGATAACATCCGGAGACTGATCTTTTTTTGAGTCGAGATCCGAACCCTTTTCGGCTTGCTCTGTCAAAAATTTGGTCACCACCCCTGAAATATTCTGTTCCCCTTCAACCGGTTCTTGGGTTTCTTGACTTGGGGCCGGTTGTTCAATGACCTTATAAAGATATTCGGCGATAAAATTCTCAATAAATCGCGCGATCGCGTCGCGTTCAGCGCCGTTATTTCTGATCAGGAACCGTGTCAGGTTCTTTTGCTGGAAGAACGTCCGCAGGTCACTGCCGCGTTCGATCAACAGCAACCGTCCAAAATCTTCCAGACTTAAGTCCCGCAAATCCATCGTCAAACCTAATCGCGCTTTGATCTCTGATTCAAACGCGCGCATAAGACCGATTGAAACCGGTTGAAGAGGGCTTTGCGACAGCTTGAACATATCTTCCGCGATTGATTTGGGCGTCACCTTTTCCCTCGACCATTCAAATACTTGACGCTGAATATAAATGTAAGATAATGTTCTCTCGCGAATGACTTTAACGATGATCCCATTGATCGACTGCCCATTGATATCAATATCCACCACATTCATTTGTCCCCATCCGTGCAGCATGGCACTCATAAAGGCGCGGAACACATTGATCCGCACAACATCCAAAGACTTCTGGTGCCGCATTTGGGACAACAACCGAAGGATCATCAGATCATCCAATTGTTGATACCGTTTTAATAAAATCGTCTCTTCAAACGTAATATTTTCTTTCCTCAATTCCTGGACAACAAAAAATCCCGGCACAATATCATCCAGGATCACAATCGATCGGTCCGCGTAGATGAGTAATTGTTCATTGATCCCGACCACAAAAGAATCCAGAATGACTTTCTCTTCTTCATAAACCTCGATCTGCCGTTCCAGATAATGTCTCATCGCAAGCGCGGTATCCCCGCGTTTGAACGCCGCCAAAGAACGCTGGGCGGATTGCGTTGGGCCGATTGGTCTTGATGGTGACGCAGATTCCAAATCTGATAATTTAAAACCACCCGCGACCTGTCTGGATCCATTTTTAGAAACGGCCTGATCCAATAATTGCGCAACGCCCCGGACCTTAATGAAATTCTTTCCCGCCAAATTACCCTGCGTTAGGTCTTGCGCCCGACGTATAAATTCGTCCAGGTTGATCCTCCCTTGCACCAGCAGCGTCAGATCATTGTTAAAAAGATCAGGGAGATTCACGATGATGATCTGGGCGTCTTCCATAAGAGGTTGGATGTCTTGCAGATGATTGGTCGCTTTGTCAATCTTGGGAGCCAGGACAACACGGATGGTTGGTCTGGGACGGTTCAACTTTTCCTTGATAAACAGATTGACCTGTGCGATGAGCCGCGGAACATCCTTTGTTGCGACCTGTCCGATCGAATGTTGTCTGAAGAAATTTTCGACGGCCGGCGGACTTTTAAGAACCATAATGAGTGCGTATAAATCCTCAACCGGAAGCGCATCCATCTCGACTTCGATTTGATTGATTCTTAAACGATCTTTCAATTCTCTGGCAAAATCCTGGTGGACTGCAATCAGCGGTTGCGCCGCGACTCCTCTTAAATCCTTCAAGAAATCACTCAGGGTGATCTCATCTCTGAAATATTCAAACAATTTATTAAGCGTATAGGGATACACCACGCTGTCTTCAGCGGCGCTGATGGCTTCGATTTCCTGATAAGTTAACGGGGCGGTTAAACTATCATCGCGGCCGGAGCGCGTCCTATAAAGATTGCTCAACAACGAAATCAATCCCCGTATGGACCTGGACAGATCGATCTCTTCCGGTTCATCGCGGTAAAGTTGTTCGAGCAGGGCCATCCTGATCCTCTGATCGTGGGCAACCCGGTCAACCTGGGCAAGACCTAATAACCCAATATCATCGCCGACTGGAACGCCTTTTTGCTTTAACGTCCGATAAATCAATCCGCTGGTCAACGATCCCAGAAAAGCAAACCGCTTATCCGGATTCTGTATATAAAATTGATATAATGTCTCCGATATCCTTTCATTGCGTTCGTATATTAACCGGACATCTTTCCGATGGGATTCCACATAATGATTCAATCCTTCTTTGGCGTTCAGACGGGCAAAAGAGGATCTGACTTGACGCATCGACTCGCTCAGATCGAGCGAATGTTCCGTTGTTCCCAGGCTCTGGAAATGTTTGCGCGGTTTGGGCGCCCGGCCATTTTGCTTATTGATCTCAAAAAGCAATCGCAAGAGAACCAGTATGCTTTGTTCGACAACGGTGCGGAAAGGAACAGGATAATAATCAATCGGGAACAGCTGCAGAACATCCTCGGGGGTAAGCTCACCGGCCATCAAAAGCTCAAACGCCTCGTTCGATTCAGCGGGGAATTCGGTGAAAATGTAATCGGCCTGATCGATCATCTCTTTTAATTCATCAAGATACGTTTCGCGGGTCCAGTTCTCCAGTTCGATATAAATCAGGTTGGGTTCGGTGTTGATGACGACTTGCGGCGCAACGGGTTCGAGTGGAACCTCCGGTTCCGGCGGAGCCTGGCTGTATTCTTCTTTGCGCACAAACTCTCCGAACTCGCGA
>JAHFFY010000080.1 GCA_023247705.1 Candidatus Omnitrophota bacterium
AACGTTTATTACCATTATTATTATCCCGTGAGACCCTATGAATGGTATTACGACCAGTTGATGCCGCAGAATAATTATTATGATAACGGACAGTTGATCACGCAAGGCAAGATTAAAACGGATGAAGAGGGGAAAGCGGATTTTACCTTCGAGACGCCTGCGAATTTAGGGTATGACCTGCGTTATCATGTCGAAGTCAGGGTGGTTGATCAAAGCCGTCGGGAAATCCGCTCTTCCAATGATATTAAGGTCATGCGGACCTCTTATTTGGCATATCTTAATCCCAAGAACAGTCTTTATCATCGGGGCGATACGGCACAGGTGGACGTAAAAACGCTGGACGCCAACGATGAGCCTGTTGCGACCGAAGGAAAAATTACGGTAACCCGCAACTGGTGGCGGGACCCGGTTTTTGAAAAAGAAAAAACAGCTCAATTGATTGAGGATCGAGAGTCGATGGTTCTTCCCAGCCGGGTGATTGAACCGGGTCATTACGAAGAAACTTTTTTGTTGACCAGTTTTGTCAAAACCAATGAGCGCGGCGAGGCGGTATTCGAATTCCATCCGGAACAAGACGGCTATTACACCGTGAACTTTACCGGGTACGATGAAGATGGCACGGAAATTAAAACTTCGACCAATGTTTTCGTCTGTGACAAACAAAGTAAAGATATTGGGTATCGCTACGGTGGTCTGCAAATCATTCCGGAGAAAGATACGTATAAAATCGGCGATACCGCCCGGATCATGCTGGTTTCCGAAAAGCCTGATACCTGGGTTTTGTTGACGAGCGAAGCGGAAGATATCTACGATCATCAAATGATTCATCTGGATGGTCCGGTTAAGATGATTGAGCTTCCTATTCACAAGACGTATATCCCGAATATTTTTTTCACCGCTTCTTCTGCCTCGGATTATCAGTTGAAGTATCAGGAAGTTCAGATTATTGTTCCTCCGGAAGAAAAATTTCTTAATGTCAAGATCACCTCTGATAAAGAGATTTATCATCCCCGGGAAAAAGGGGAGTTTGAAGTGGATGTCACCAATGACCGCGGCGAGCCGGTCGCGGCGGAACTTGCCTTGGGGATCGTCGATGCTAGCGTTTATTATATCCAATCCGATTACGTCCCGGATTTGCGAAAATATTTTTATGGGGATAAACGTAATCATACGGTCAGCCTCCAGTCCAGCTTTAATCAGCGCCCCTACAGCCGTTTGGTCCGTAGCAGTGATGGAAAGAGTTTGCTGGATGACCGGGAAAATGAGGGAAACCGTCGCAATGGTGAACTGGGAAGCATGGGCGGTAATAAGTTGAAAGATGATCGAGAGCGGGATAAGTCTCTTGAATTTAAATCAGTCTCTGAAGAAATGCCTCTCCAAAAAGCCGAAATGGCGGCCTCCAGAATGTCTGTTGCTCAAACGACAAACGTCGCGCCTGCAACTTCAGCGCTAAAAAAGATGGTAGCCTCTGATGAGATCTCGGCAGTCTCTGGCGGATTTGTGGGAGGAGTCGGCGCTGAAGCCACATTAGCGACGCCTCAGCTGCGCACCGATTTTTGTTCAACCGTGTTATGGCATCCGACGATCGTCACGGACCAGAACGGAAAAGCTAAGATTACCGTCGAGTTTCCGGATTCTTTGACCACCTGGAAGACAACTGCCCGGGCGATCACCCCGGACACCTCCGTTGGCAATATCACCTATGAAAATAAAACGAGCAAAGACATTATTGTCCGTCTGCAGGCCCCGCGGTTTTTTACCGAACGCGACAAGGTGACCATTTCCGCGAATGTCCATAACTATACGAAAGAAGAACAGAAGATCAAAGTGACTCTTAACGTTAAAGGGCTGAAATTGAATTCAGAACCATCGGTCTGGGTCACGATCCCGGCTCATGATGAAAAGAGGGTCGACTGGGTTTCCTTGGCTGATCAGCCCGGTGTCGCCGAGTTGACCGTGATGGCGCAGACTCCAACGGAATCGGACGCCATGCAGCACAGCTATCCGGTTATCCCGCATGGCATCGAGAAATTCATCGCGAACGCCGTTGTTCTTAAAGGGGAAAACAACGAGAAGCAAATCAAGGATTTTATCCTGGATATTCCCAAAGACCGTATCCCGGAGTCGACAGCGTTACAACTCGTTTTGTCTCCGTCTTTGGCCGCGGCTATGTTGGATGCACTGCCTTATTTGGCCGATTATCCTTACGGATGCGTCGAACAGACCATGAGCCGGTTTTTGCCGGCGGTGATCGTAGCCAAGACGATGAACGATTTAGGATTTACCAAAAGAGATGTGGATCAGTATATCCGATACGTTCTTGAGCCGCGCAATGATCCCAAAGGCCAACCGCAGCGTCGTGAAGACGAAACGTTATCCAAATTAAACACCATGACGGACGAGGCGTTAAAACGTTTGTACGATTTTCAGCATCCGGACGGGGGATGGGGATGGTGGAAAGAGGGAACGAGCGACCGATTCATGAGTGCCTATGTCGTCTGGGGATTGAGTTTGGCGCAAGCGGCCCATCTGGATATCCGGGCCGATGTGTTGTCCAGAGGGATCAATTTCCTGCAAAATCAATTGGTGGAAGAAGAAAATAATCCGGACATGCTGGCGTGGATGCTGCATGCCCTGGCCTATGCCAAATCATCGAGTTCCTATGAGGACGAACAAACCCAACGGTTGTGGGATCAACGCGACAAATTGAATCCCTATACCCGTGCGTTGTTTGCTCTCTCGGAATTTTATCGCAATCATACCGACCATGCCCAGACCCTGGCCAGAAATTTGATCAACGGAATTCAAGAAGACAAAGATAACCATACGGCCCATTGGGGAGAATCCGGGATTTTTTATCGCTGGAGCGAAGGCGGTGTGGAGGCGACGAGTTTTTGCATCAAGGCCTTGGCCAATATCGATCCGCAAAATCCACAACTTGAATCCGCTGTGAAATGGCTGACTTTGAATCGCCGCGGCGGCCGCTGGAAGAACACGCGCGACACCGCGATCGCCATCTTGGGATTGGCCGATTATCTCAAGAAAACCGACGAGCTCACTCCGGATTACACCATGGAAGTTTTTGTGAATGGAACATCCATCAGGCAAGAACACATCACGCAGGCCAATATTTTTACGTTCAACCGCATCGTTGATTTGCCCTCGGAGGCCTTGCAGGACGGCATCAATAAAGTATCAGTCGAATTTACCGGAAAGGGGTCGTTATATTTATCCAGTTATCTGAAATATTTCACGAAAGAAGAAAATATCACGGCGGCAGGGAATGAAGTTTTTGTCAAACGCCAATATTTCCGTGAAGACAAGAAAAAAACATTGTTTAAAAGCTATACGTCCCAGTGGGTCGCCCTTAATGAAGGAGATCAGTTAAAGAGCGGCGACCGTGTTCGTGTTGATATTCTGCTTGAAGCTAAAAATAATTATGAGTATTTGCTTGTTGAAGATCTCAAGCCGGCCGGATTTGAAGCGGTGGAGTTAAAAAGCGGCGATGGCTCGGCGGATTTTCTGGATCAGAAAGGCTATGAGACTGGTGAAACCACTTGGCTTTACCAGGAATTTCGCGACCAAAAAGCGGCCTTCTTCATTCCTGCTTTAAAACAAGGCACGCATCGCCTCCGCTATGAACTCCGAGCCGAGGTCCCCGGCGAATTTCACGGGATGCCGAACCAGGTCCACGCGATGTATGTTCCGGAAATTCGGGCCAGTAGCGATGAAATTCGGTTTTTGATTTTCGATTGAGATTCTCTTTTGATCGTATTATTTACAAGATTTCCTAAAGATGGTATAACTAGAATCCATCTCATAAATAGAGTTTAACGAGCATAAGTATTGAAGCTAGCTGAACCATAGCCAAGAAATTTTCAGGATGATATTCATAACGAACAACCAAACGTCTAAAACGATTGAACC
>JAHFFY010000055.1 GCA_023247705.1 Candidatus Omnitrophota bacterium
GTTCTGTCTGGAACGTGAAGTGGACGATTTGCGCAAGAAGGGGTTGGGGAAAGGCGCCAATTTTGATAATACCTTGGTTGTCGGGGAGAATGGTGTCAAAAACAATAAAGTGCGGTTTAAAGATGAATTTGCCCGGCATAAAGTGCTGGATTTTATCGGCGATATTTATCTTTTGGGGAATCCGATCTATGGTCATGTGTTTGCCGTCAAAAGCGGACATTCCCTCAATATGGCTTTATTAAAACAGATTAATCGCCAGAAGTTAAAATATCAAAAAAGGAATAATGATTTTATTCCCGATATTTTGGATAAAAAGGAAATCGATATCCAGGGGATTATGCAAATCCTTCCCCATCGTTATCCCTTTTTATTAGTGGACCGGGTCATCGAGCTGGAAAGAGGAAAGAGAGCGGTCGGGATCAAAAATGTGACGATGAACGATAGTTTTTTTCAGGGACATTTCCCTTCCCGGCCGGTTATGCCGGGTGTTCTGATGATTGAAGCCATGGCCCAGACCGCTGGTGTAGCGGTGTTGACCAATGAGGAACATCAGGGCAAGGTTGCTTTTTTTATGGCGACTGATAAAGTCAAATTCAGAAAGGTCGTTGTTCCCGGCGATCAATTGGTTCTGGAAGTCACCGTTGTGAGGGACCGCAGCAAAACGGCCCAGATCCGCGCGGAGGCCAAGGTCGATGGAGAGATTGTCGCCGAAGCCGAGATGATGTTTTCTTTTACGGATGCTTCTTATTTGGATTAGTGTTTTGTCGGTTTAGTTTTAATCATTGAGTTTTTTTTAATCTTGGTTGTAGGATAAAAGGTCATAAACGTGGCGAATAAATTACATCAGGGATTGGTCGTTGATCAAAAGATGAATGATATTCAAATTCACAAAACCGCGGTGGTGGATCCGAACGCGAAATTAGGTCATGGCGTCCTGATCGGGCCCTATTCGATTATTGAAGAAAATGTCGAGATTGGAGACCATTGCCAAATCGGCAGCCATTGTGTCATCACTGGACACACCATGATCGGGAAGCATTGCCAGTTTTTCACCGGCGCGGTAATCGGTAGCGTGCCTCAGGATAAAAAATATAACAGCCATGAAGATGTTTTCTTGACGATAGGAGACAACAATATTTTTCGTGAATATGTTACCGTTAATCCCGGAACAGGGGCGAGCGGAAAAACCGTCATCGGCAATAACAATCTTTTAATGGCCTATGCGCATGTGGCGCACGATTGTATCATCGGGAATCATTGTGTTATGGCTAACGCCGGCACCTTGGCGGGACATGTGACCTTGGAAGATTCGGCGGTTGTTGGAGGCCTGACGGCGGTCCACCAATTTGTGCGCCTCGGACAATTATCCATTGTCGGTGGTTGTTCGAAGGTGGTCCAGGATATTCCTCCTTTTTCGATGTGTGATGGCCATCCGGCCAAGGTTTTCAGCGTCAACTTTGTCGGGTTAAAGCGGGCCGAATTTTCATCGGAAACGATCCAATCTTTAAAGAAAATTTTTAAAATTTTATTTCATTCCGGACTGACTAAATCCCATGCGATCAAACAGATCGAGAAGGAATGTCCTATTTGCCCAAAAATACAACATCTCATAGATTTTATTAAATCTTCTAAACGAGGGATTTGCAGCTGATCATTTGCATCGGTCCTTCGCTATTCCAGATTCCAGGAATTTTTCTCACTCGTATTCTGTTAGATAAATTTTTAATAGTTGCACATGGCACCTAGACATTATTTTTCGTAAAATGATGTTTCTTGTTTTGTTAATGGTGAAGTTAAAATGAAAAGGCTATGTCCGTTATGGCATTAAAATCGAAAACGCTCGGCATTATCGCCGGCAATGGAAAATTTCCTGTTTTATTGGCTAGAGAAGCTAAGGCCAAAAACTTCAGGGTCGTTGCCGTCGGGATCCGCAAAGACACCTCATTTCTTCTGAAATTGTTTGTCGACCGTTTATATTGGGTCGGCCCCGGTGAATTACAGAAACTTTTTAACTATTTTAAAATAGAAGGCGTCAAAGAAGTGATCATGGCCGGACAGGTCAACCCGGAAAATCTTTTTGATAAAAATTTGAAATTTGATTCAGAGTTTCAGAAACTATTTGAAGCGATGCGAGACAGGAAAGCGGACACGATCTTTGGCGCTGTCGCCGATAAATTGAAATCAGAAGGCTTGGAACTTTTAGATTCAACGTTTTTATTGCAGGAATATCTGGCTCCGAAAGGGACGTTAACGAAACGCGGCCCCACCTTGACGGAACTGGACGATATCGAGTTCGGAAAAGGAATCGCAAAGGCCATGGGGTCTTTAGATGTCGGCCAAACGGTTGTGATCAAAGAAAAAGCGATCGTGGCCATTGAAGCGATGGAGGGGACCGATCGGACGATTTTAAGAGGAGGAAGGATCGCCAGAAAATCGGCCATCATTGTCAAGACGGCAAAACCCCATCAGGATAATCGGTTTGATGTTCCGGTCATCGGGCCACGGACCATTCAAACCATGATTCAAGCGAATGCCAGCTGTATCGCCGTTGAAGCGGGCAAGACTCTTTTGATTGACCGGGACAAGATGGTTCATTTGGCCGATCAGTCGGGGATCTGTATTCTCGCGGCGTGAACATATTTAGAAACTTAAATTTTAAGAGGAGGGAGAGATGGAAAAAAAATTTTTAATTTTTGGTGTATTGTTGGGCAGTTTTGCTTTTTCGTCGCAGGTTTTTGCCAATCAGGCCTCCGCCATCATCAGTGCGACCCAGGCTGATTCGAAAGTTGCCGGAGAGGCGACGCTCACTGAAAAAGATAACGGATTGGAGATCGAAGTCAAAGTTGAGAATCTTTCTCCGGGAAAGCATGGTATTCACATCCATGAGAACGGCGATTGCGGCGAAGCAGGAAAGGCTGCGGGCAGCCATTACAATCCGGACAATGTGTCCCATGGTTTCGTCGTTAAAGACGGGTTTGAACACGCGCATGCCGGAGATTTTGGCAATATTGAAGTGGGGGAAGACGGAAAGGGGACCACCAAATTTTTTGTCCCGGGACTAACCTTAACCGGCCAACAGCATAACGTTTCCGGAAAGGCCATTATCCTTCATGAAAAAGAAGATGATTTCGGTCAACCGACCGGTAATGCCGGGGGGAGGATCGGCTGCGGCGTGATCATGATGAAAGATATCGGGGATCAAGCTTCCGAGGACAATCAAGACACAATAACTAAAAATTGATTTTTTAGATCATGATTATTCGTCTCCTAATTTTTTGATGACAAAATAAGATTTTGGCCCAAAAGTTTTAAATAATAATTGACGATCTGCTGATTTAGATTAAGATAAATTTATTATTCGATGGGTGTCTGAAAGGCTAATCTCAATAATAAAAGGGATAGAAAGATGCATAAGCAAAAGATTATTTTTTTTATCGTTGCGATGATCAATTGCGCTGCCTTGGCAGTGGCCGAGGACCATCCTCCTGCCAGCATCAATGTCCCCGTTCCATCCGCCCCTTCATCGGATTCAATCGTTTCTTGGTCTCCCAGCCAGGAACTTCTTAAAGATCTGGGTGATGAAGAAAAATTTTCCACTTTTTTGATCCGACCTCCGAAAGGTTATTCTTTAACTCAATTACCCGGACCTCCCGGCGCTGAACTGTTTACTTGGCGGGGGGCGGTTCGCGCCGATCAATCTTCTCCTTTTCTGATGGTGACCATTGTCACTCCACCGCCGGAAGAACAAAAACAGTACACGGCCCTGGAAGCGCTGGATATCCTGATGGCGGGGATTGAACAAAGGCGTGACAATTGGAAACAATTGCCGGTTGAGAAAGGTCAAATCAATAATTTTGAATTTATTCGCACTTATTGGATGGGAACAGATAAAGAAACGGGCAGTGAAATGAAGGGATTTATGTATGTGACGCTGGACGGAAAAAATATTGTTCAGATTGCCAGTCAGGATCTGGCGTCTAATGACAAGGCTTTCGTGACTGCCGAGACCGCCGCATTGACGTTTCGAAAATGAAAATTATAAAATTTTAACCTGATTAAAAAGGATGAATATGTTTGCGGAAAAGATTTTTAGCGGGCATGAATTTGATTACATCGCAAGATTGTTTTTTTGTTTGTTAGCGGGGTTCTTAATTGGATCTGAACGGGAGATGCGGGGCAAATCGGCGGGCATAAGCACGCATTCTTATGTGATTGCCGGGTCCATGACATTTTCTTTTGTTTCCATTTTGGCTGATCCCAATTCTCCGGCTAGGATAGCTGCGCAGGTTGTCAGCGGTGTGGGGTTCTTAGGCGCCGGCATTATTCTCAAAAGAGAAGAAGGCCGGGTCGTCAACTTGACGACCGCGGCTAGTATCTGGTTTTCTTCCAGTATCGGGATGGCGATTGGGTTTGGCTGGTATGTCATTTCTTTGTTTGCAATATTATTTGCCGTCCTGGTCCCCCGTATTCCGCATATCACGGAAAAGCCATCAAGTTAGTCTTAAAGAATAATATAAATTTTGAAAAGAAAAGGATAAGAAAGATGTTTCATTTTTTAAGAAAATTGTTATTGATATCTTTGGGCCTACTTTGGTTAACGCCTCAACTTTATTCTGAGGTTACGGTCGGACAACCCGCGCCGAATTTTACGTTGAGCGATACTCTGGGAAAAATTTATTCATTGGCGGATTTTAAAGGAAAAAATGTAGTTCTAGAGTGGTTTAATTATGATTGTCCTTTCGTCGCAAAACAATATGACAGCGGGAGCATGCAGAAATTACAGGAGACTTATACCGGAAAGGGAATCGTTTGGCTGGCCATTAATTCTTCCGCTCCCGGCAAGGAAGGAAACTATTCCCCCGATCAACTCAACAAAATGGCGAAAAGCAAGAAAGCGAATCCCACGGCGATCCTTTTGGATTCCGATGGAACCGTGGGACGTCTGTACGCAGCGCAGACGACACCCCATATGTTTATTATTGATGCAGCGGGAAATTTAGTTTACCAAGGCGCAATCGATGACATTCCCAGCACCGATGTCACCGACATCGAGAAATCCCACAATTATGTCCGCATGGCCTTGGATGAGATCCTGGCGGGAAAGCCTGTCACCACCTCCGCAACAAAATCCTATGGATGCTCGGTGAAATATTAATTTCAAGAATTCATATCTTCGATCTTTTTCCAATGTAGTCCAATAGATAGGACGGATTTAGTTTCTCCTCGAGAAAATGAACTCGGCTGTTTAATTTTATTTAAATAAAATTGCTTTAACTAGACTCTTGCAAATTTTTAATTTGTGCTATAATGCTTTTCAAGAAAGGAGTTGTTGGTTTACATGACCATAGAATAACCACAAGTCGCTTAACAATCAATCTTTGAGTGCAAGAGTTTAGACGGTTTAAGGATAGTGAGCGATCCAGACTCCATCTGATATTCTTGGTTAAAAGAAGTTCCCATCTTACCGCTGTAAAGATTGACAGGGTTCAATGTCTTAAAAACATCTGTGATTATTCCCGGTCTACTCCCAAACAACATCCCAAATTAAAATCTAAGAATTCAATCGTGGTTGTTTTTGATCCATTCTTAGAAAAATTTTTTTCGAAATAACATTTTGTTCATTCCATGAGGGGGGAATAAAATATGAAACGAGTTCGTATCGCAGTCACAATCGGTACACGTCCGGAAGCTGTCAAAATGGCTCCCGTGATACAGTCTCTCTATCGATTGTCTTCCAATCTAGAAACAATCGTCGTTGCCACCGCCCAGCATCGCCAGATGCTGGATCAGGTCCTTTCTTTATTCAATATTACTCCGGACATCGATTTGGATGTTATGCGGCCTAATCAATCGTTGAGCGATTTAACGGCCCGGGTTTTAACATTAATGAACGATAATATCCAGGAGCTTCGCCCGGATTTGTTATTGGTTCAGGGAGATACAACCACCGTTCTGGCCAGTTCGTTAGCCGCGTATTATAACCGTATCCCGGTGGGGCATGTCGAAGCGGGGTTGCGCAGTTATGATAATTACAATCCTTTTCCTGAAGAGATTAACCGTAGGTTAACGACAGGAATGACCGGGATTCATTTTGCTCCGACAAATTTATCCCGGGATAAGCTTTTAAAAGAAGGGGTCGACTCGGAGAATATCGTCGTGACCGGTAATACGGTTGTGGACGCTCTATTATATCAATTAGGAAAACCATTTAGTTTTGAGGGAACCCTTCTTAAGCATATCCCTCTGGATCGATATCGTATTCTTTTAGTTACGTCTCACCGCAGAGAATCCTGGGGCGAAGATCTCAATAATATCTGTTTGGCCATCAAGGCGTTAGTTGATCGGTTTTCGGATCTTATTGTCGTCTATCCGGTCCATATGAATCCCATGGTGTACAAGACTGTTCAAAATACCCTTGGGGACACGGAAAGGGTTTTTCTCACAGAGCCGCTCGATTATTTAACTTTTATCAACTTGATGAAACGTTCTTATCTGATTTTAACTGATTCGGGTGGCGTTCAGGAGGAAGCCCCCACGCTCAAAAAGCCTTTGCTCATTCTGCGTAAACTTACGGAACGTCCGGAAGCCGTTAACGCCGGGATGGCAAAGATTGTCGGCGCAAACCCGGAATCGATCGTGGAACATACCAGTCATTTATTAAATAACTCCGCGGCTTATGGTGCAATGGTTAGCGGAGAAAATCCGTTTGGGGATGGATTGGCCGGAGATCGTATCGCTAAAGCGATATTACGTTGGTCGTGTAAGGAATATCCCCTTTTGGAGACCAAACAAGAATTTAATTCCTTTGTTCTTCAGGGAGATGATACGTTAAAAGTTTGATTCAAAAAATTTTATTGTTATTGTGTTGAACTTCGCTTCTTTCGAGCATCGGATAGGACCCGAGGGGAGAGAAGGTTAAGAGCATTGAATCTCTTGTTCTTTGGATGGGATGAGATTCTTGAGTTTTCCAGAAAGATCATTTTGCAAGACAGCGGGGATTTCTTGATGATTTTATCTGAATGGATGCCATATATCCTGGTGGCGATGAAGCTGCTTTTGGGCTTTGTCAGTCTTATATTTTTAATAAGCGGGTTAGACGATTGCTTCATCGACGTGTGTTTTTTAGTGAGAAGTATTTATCGTAAATTTTTTATTTATACTAAATATCGTCCCTTAGAAGAAGAACAATTGTTTAGCCTTCCCGAGCAGCCGATTGTGGTGATGATCCCTGCGTGGGACGAATGGGCGGTCATTCGGCTGATGCTGCTGAATACTTTAAAGAATTTAAACTATAAGAATTTTTATGTATTCGTCGGCACTTATCCCAATGATTTAAAAACGCAAAGCGAAGTCGAAAAAGTCCGGGAGGTCTATCCCAACGTTCAACTGATCGTTTGTCCGCATAACGGCCCGACGAATAAAGCAGATTGCCTGAATTGCATTTGCATGGGGATCAAACAGTTTGAAAAAAGAAATAATATCCAGTTTGCCATTTATGTGATGCAGGATTGCGAGGATGTCATACATCCGTTATGTTACAAGCTGTTTAATTATCTCATCCCCCGCAAAGATATGGTCCAGTTGCCCGTTTTTTCTTTTAAAGTGAAATGGCATCAATTTACGGCCGGCCATTATATCGACGAGTTTGCTCAAGGCCATTATAAGGATATCATCGTACGCGAAGTTTTGAATAAAAGCATCCCCGCGGCGGGTGTCGGCTGCGCGTTCAGCCGCCGGGCCGTGCATATCTTGTCAGAGCACAACAATAATCAATTGTTTAGTTTGGATTCCCTGACGGAAGATTATGATTTTGGCTTCCGCCTCAAGGAATATAATCTGAAACAGATTTTTGTGAAATTTACGATTACCCGCACGAAGATGCAGAAAGTTTTCTGGAGCTCAACGCCCATCAAAGTCCAATATAAAGAATATGTCTGCATCCGTGAATACTTCCCGAAGAATTTTCACGCCTCCGTCCGTCAGAAAT
Organism: Candidatus Omnitrophota bacterium; assembly: GCA_023247705.1. Taxonomy (GTDB): domain Bacteria; phylum Omnitrophota; class Gorgyraeia; order Zapsychrales; family JAHFFX01; genus JAHFFY01. The sequence goes on from JAHFFY010000055.1 coordinate 7,988, forward strand.
CAAGATGGATCATCGGAATTGCCTTGCAAGGTTGGGCGATTTTGGGATGGAAGGGCGATCTTTCCACCAAATACATGTTGTTCCGGGATAGAAAAGCCATTATCACAAATTTTGTTAATTTTTTGGGATATTTGGTTGTGTTCAGCGTCGTCAGCCTTTGGATCATCATTTGGGTCAATCCGGAATCTTACCGGTATCCTCCCCTCCTGGAACAAGGGACTTTGTTATGGAATGTTATCTTGATTAATGCTGTTTTTCTTGGATTACGCATTTTGCAGAGAGCGTATTGTGTGCAAAGGCTGTACGGTTGGGGGCAGGCTTTTCTCTCGGTTCCGCGCATTATATGGGGAAATGTGATCAATTTTATGGCAACCTGCCGAGCGGTCAGGTTATATGCCCGATATTTATTGACCGGCAAGGCTATTGCGTGGGACAAGACCGTCCATCATTATCCCTCTGAGGAGGAGATCAAAATCATTTCGTAAATTTCGTTAGGTCGCTGATGTAAGAAAGAAAAAACGGTTCAGCATCTTGAGGAATGACAAACTATGACAAAATTGAACTGGAGATTTTGGGATAAATTATTTTATTTTGAAAATGTCAGGGGATCGTTTTTTTCTTTTCGCAGGAAAAAAGGAACGGAAGAAGTTTATTACGGAACAAACCAGAAAAACGTATCCGCTGTCCGCAATAGGATAATCCTGCTGGGGCATCTTTGCTTGGCCATGAGCGTGTTTTTAGGCATCTTCTCCACATCGGTGTATAGCGAAGATCGATCTGATTTTTCAAAGACGCCTCGATCGGAATTCTTTGGGGATAAGTCAGCCCCCCAGGACAACCCTAATCCGTCTCCGTCAACCGTTAAAAATAAAACTAATTTTGATCCTGCCCAAAATAATCCTTTAACCAGCCAGAACTGGATTAAACGGCAGATCCTTGTTTTCAGAACATATCCACATTTAGACAGAGCTTATCGATTGATGGACTCCAATCGACTTGCTGAGGCGAGACAAGAACTGGAAAAATATATTAAAATATTTCCTGAAAACAATGTCGTTCAAATCAGTTATTTAATGCTTTTATATCAATTGAAAGATTACGACCAAGTTCTTAAGCAAGCGGATATCCTGCTGGAATCGCAGCCCAACCTCATCAAGGCGTTAATCTATCGGGGATTTGCGTTTCAGAATCTCAATCAGTTTGATGAGGCCAGAAAAAGTTTCCGTTCTGTTTTGCAGGTTGAGAAAGTCACCAGAGAAGATCGTTTATTGGCTTTTAATACCATCATTGATATGGATGTTAAGGAGAAAAAATATCAAGACGCACAAGATATTTTGCTGGAGATGGGACGTTTTGTTCAAGATTATAATTTTTATTTCCGCTCCGGGATCGTTGCGGAACAAAAAAGAGCAAATGTCGAAGCCGAACAAGATTACCAAAAGGCATTACAGAATGCCGTGACGGCGGAAGAACAAAAAAATATTCTTTTAACTTTAGGAGAGTTTTATAAGAAGAAAGAGGATTGGGGCAAATCGAAGCCATATTTTGAATCCGCTTTGAATTTAGAATCCCAACATTCCCCGTATATTCTACAGAGTTTGGCTTATCTAACGGATATGCAGAAAGATTACAACCAAAGCATCTTTTGGATGAAAGAGCTTTTGTCTATTCAGCCAAGCGTCGAGCATAGAGAATTTCTGGCGAATGTTTTAGGTTCTGCAGGAAAGCTTGAGGAGGCTATTCAAGAATATTCACGGATTCTTCCTTTGATGAATTCTCCAATAGAACAATCCCGTATTTTAATGAGTCGCGGTTATTTTTATACTCAGCTGAGAGAATATAAACTCGCGACGAAAGATTTTGCCGCTGCCGTAAAAATGGATGGAACGCGGGACGCCCTGATCGCGTATGCCCAATCTTTAGAAAATATGGAGAATTTATCTGAAGCGGTCAATGTGTTGAATGCGGTGTTCATGAAATTTCCTTCCACGGATGTTTATTTAAGATTGGGGGTCGTTTATTCCAAAATGCATGATTATGAGAATGCGCTTATGTATATAGATCGGATTGACAAAGACAATATAATGGAAGACGAAAAGTTGAGAATGTATAAATTGCAAGGCGGGATTTATTATGCGCAAGGGCTTTTTGGGGATGCCCAAGGCGTTCTCGATGCGGCTTTGCAGCTGGATCCGAATGATCATGAGATCTACGCGCAATTGGGCAATGTCTGTATTAAGCTTTCAATGTATGCGGAGGCGATTGATTACTTTGAAAAAAGCATCGCTCTTCAGGATTCCCCGGATCTTTTACAGCAGTTGGCTTACGCTCAATTCGAGAATGGCAATCTGGATGAAGCGATACAAACCAACGATCGCCTGTTAGCCAATCCCAGTTTATCTTCTGTCACCCAAGGGAAAATTCATTCCATGCAAGCGAATTTATACACCCAGCTTGGAAACGACGCTCAGGCTGTTCTGGAATTAAGAAGCGCAATTCAACAGGGGATGGATCATCGTGATACGCATGAACGGTTAGGGGTCTCCTTGTGGAAATTGGGGCAATGGAATGAGGCTCTGAAAGAGTTTCGTTTGCTTATTGGTCAATATAAAGATCCGATCTTGTCGCTCTATATGAGCCGTTGTTATGTGAAGTTGGAGAAAATTGATGTTGCTATCTATTATTTAAAAGAGGCACAGAGCAAAGCCTATTTGTTAAAACCATCTGAGAAGCTTGACGTTTATCGTGAACTCGGGGCCCTGTATGCGGATAAAAAAGATTATTCCCTGGCGGAGAATTCCTGGTCAAGATACTTAGAGTTAGGATACAGTGCGGACATAGCGTTAATGTTAGGTCGTATTCAGTTATATATGGGGAATTATAGTAAAGCACAGCGGACCTTGGAAACAATTATTGAAAAAGACCCCAAAGAATTAAAAGCGTATCAGGAGTTGGCCTATGTGTATGCGGAACAAAACAATTATCGGCGAGCTTCACAAGTCTTGAAACAGTTTCTAGATTCTCAATACGATTCGGAGATGGCTTTATTCTTAGGGAGAATGTATCGTATCACCGGCAAATACGCTGAGGCCAGACAGATCCTGGAAAATATCAATATTGAAGAATTGTCGTCGGATTTGAATGTATTGCGGTTTGACGAATTGGCCAAGATTTATTACAAAGAAAAGCGGTTTGATATTGCCGCAGAAATGCAGGCTAAAGCCAACGCGCTGCAATCCTCCCCGGAACGTCAATATCAATTAGGATTATATAATCAAAAACTCGGTTTATTGGAGAACGCGATCGCGAATTTTGAAAACGCCTTGTCATCTGATCCCCAAAACGCCGAATACGCCAAGGAACTGGGATATACCTATATGAACATGAAGCGTTACGACAAGGCTTTGGAGATTTTGGGGAATGTCGCGGAAAATAATCCTCATTCCTCAGATTTTTACACGAATTTAGGATATCTGTATATGAAACATTCCAGAGATCAGGAGGCCATTAAATGGTTCAATAAGGCGATTAATAAAAAGCTTTCTTATCCTTTGGACAACGACCAGGAAAAAGACGTTATCAATCGGGATGTCAGTCAGCTGCGTCGGGAAATCAGCAAGCTTGAGAATCGTTTTGATTTCCTGCTTTATCAGGTGTATCGCTCGAACTCGGATAATCGTCCCGCTCCCGGCGGTTTTGGAACAGGAGGGAGTATTCTCGCTCAGGGGGGCTTAGATATCGCCTATCAGCCGCCGGTCATCGGTTTTCGCGACGAGCGGATTTTTCAAATTACCTCCAAGTTATTATGGAGTACAAAACCAGACTCCCTGGACATCGAGAGTGATTCGTATCAGGGAAGTCTTGGTTTTAGGTATAAACCGATGAGATTGCAAAATTTATTTTTAGGCGCGGAGAAATTGATTCAAATCGGAGATCAATCAAAAAATGATTGGCTTTTGAGGGGAGCTTATTCTTGGGGGCTCGGTACCGACTTGAATGATAATAAATATCCGCGCAATTACACTTCATTTTATGTCGATTCAGGTTATTTTCTAAATAGACCGGTCTTACAGACGTATTATACAGAAGCCCGACAAGGGATCAGATTCAATTATAAAAAAAATTTGATTATTACTCCGCATTTGGCGGTAAGCGGACGTTGGGAGATTCCTGATCCGGTCAAAGTATCTTATTCCGACGGCGGCGCGGGTATTTTGTTTGACTATTTATTCAATGAAAATTATAAAGAAAGAGAAGGCGTTGATTTAGAATTACTCATACAGTATAAAATTCCTTTTGACGATTATTCATCCGGTGTCATGGTTTCTGGTGCGATACGACAATAAACCGCGTTGTTCTTTCTCGCAGAAACAGGAGCCTGTTTTTTGGCTAAAATTTTTTTGGTAACAAATATTTCTGCGAAGCTAACCGGGCAATCCTAATTGTTCTTTCCCGCAGAATATTTTCAAATTAAATATTTTAATGCCATGCGCAAATCAATGTCTCACAAAACCCTGAAAACATTGTTATTCTCTGTTAGTCTGCTTTGTTGTCAGTTGAGTGGTTTGATTCAAGAAACTGCGGCAGAAAATTCTCCCCCGAGGATCAATGGCACGTTTATCCAGCTTTTTGCCACGCATAAAGATTGGAAAAAAGAAGACTGGGAGAAACTGTTTTTTTATTTTAAAAGTCTTCACATCTCTTACTTAATTGTGCAGTGGAGTGCTTTTAACGACGTGGAATTTTTTTCCGACCCGGATATTCCAGGTACCCAAACGGCTCCTTTAGACGCAATCTTGAATTTAGCTGACGCCAATGACATGAAAATTTTCCTGGGACTGTCCTATGAGTCTAATTATTGGGACGAAATTCAGAAAGACCTCCAGGTACGGAAGAATTATTTCATTCATACTTTAATGAGTTCCAGATCGATTGCAAAAGAGCTCTCGTTAACACTCCGCAAGCATCCTTCTTTTCAAGGGTGGTATATCCCTCAAGAGATTGATGATATCAATTGGGTTTCTCCCGATGCGCAGCGTATTTTGTTCGCATATTTAAGAAAAATAAAATTGTATCTTCACAAACTCACTCCTGATAAGGCGGTGGCGATTTCAGGATTTTCGAATGCGGCCAGAACGCCCAAAGAGTTTGAAAAATTCTGGTCTAATCTTTTAAGAAAGACCTCAATTGATCTCGTCTTATTTCAAGACGGGATCGGGGCTCATAAACTGAATTTCGAAACCTTACCGTTGTATCTTAAGGCGATTCATAATGCGGTCCATGCAAATTCAAAGCAATTACAGGTGATCGTTGAGGTGTTCGAACAAACATCAGGATATCCCGTCAATAATGATCATTTTACGGCGCAAGCCGCTTCTTGGAATCGGATCCAGAAGCAGATGGCGATTGACAGTCTTTATTCATCACAGTTAATTGCTTTTAGCGTTCCGGAATATATGACGCCTTTAGGTGTTCCGAATGCAGAAGAGTTATTTAACCGATACTTAGAAGATAAGAAATAAAAGTCCACCCTAAGGTCGCTTGGAATTTGTAAAATTTATTTCCGTTTCAAATGTTTTGAATAAAGTTTAATTCCTTTGATTGATATTTGATCTTCTGATGAGAAAACTAAAAAGCCATGCACATTAACGCATGGCTTTTTAGTTTTCTAAACGAAGAGACTACAATTAAACTGGTACGACCAAATGATTATTGGGCGACTGTCGTTGAGAGAGTCGCCGGACTCGTCCAGGTATAACCGAGTCTTGTGATGCCTTGGACCAATTTCTGGAAATCGGTAAATGCCGGTAAATGTAACGATGTCTCCAGCCAGAATGGGTGAAAGAAGAACGAAGCGAATCCATCGCGGACAACAACCGCATATTGCGCGTTCATATAAAGTTGATCCCATCCGTAATTGATATTAGAGATTGGATCGATGGTGTGGATATCATATTCGATGTTTCCCAGATTTTCCGGTAAGACCATCTGTCCGTAATAATCTTTGTAAATGACATACGGGAAAAATTGCCCGGCGGAAAAGTCGCGATTGGGATCGTTTACCCCCAGGTTCAGGTTTGGGTTGTCTGAAGTGTAATAAAACGCTCTTTCATAGCGTGCTTTAAAAAGTGGCCCGACGGCTTGATAACTATTGGGAGAACCTTCGTAATGAGGAAATTCGAAAATGGTAGGAGTATAACCTTTCGCTTTTAATTCATTAAGTCCATTGGTGAGACGTTGCGTGGCCCAGGTCACGGAATCTTCAGCGACAGGGGCATTCTGGACGATGTTCCAGAATTCAAAATCATCGGCGCTGACCGCCGTATTCGGATTGGGGACGGCAGCATACTGGTGGGTATACCCATGCATCAGAACAATTCCGCCTCTTGTCTTCGCGTATTGGAGAGCGTTGAGAAGAGTTGTCGCTTGAGCCAATGGGATTTCTTGAGGGATCCCGCCGTTATATTTACCCAAAGGATCCATATAATGAGGAATGGTCGCGATTCCAAATGGGATTCGGTTTCTGGATAGATAATCGGATAATTGGCGTATTGTCGTTAGATCGACCAGCGCACTGACATCTTCCAGTCGCACCATGGCTTGATGTTTAACGGCATGATTGACCCCCAGCATATCGTGTAAAAGATCGCAGAGGACTAAATAACGATCTCGAGGACCGATATAAGTTAAAGGAAGGTCCGCAATATACCAGAAATTTCCTGACTGTATAATATAGGGAAGGTTCTCCTTGGTTATGGGGTTGCTGATTTGAAGTTTGACCAAGGCTTTTTGGGGATCCGTCACCACCGTCGCGCCGATTTCTGGGTCAGCCTTGACGGTTTGAGTCGCGGCATCAAATTGATAAAATTTGATCATGGATTTATTTTGGTACACGACCGTATCAAAAAATCCCGGGGTCGGATTGGCTGCCGTTGGTGTCGCATTCAATCCGCGCACGCCTGAGAAGGAGAATCCGAATTTCTGTGTAAACTGGAGATTTTGGTTCCAAGCTAATTGCCAAAGATTGTATTTAGACCAAACGATTGTCTTGGTCGTTTGCATGACATCGATCAGAAAGGCTTGAGGAATCGGATTGTCAAAATAGGACCCGAGATAAAAGATCGTATCGTAGCTTTCGATTTTTCCCGCGGTATATGTTTGGATAGCCGCGAGATCGACATTGATGTCGAAATGACCGAGAAGATTTCGTAACATGATGGCATAGACCTGCCCGAGTTTTTTGTAAGGCACATTATCAGGTGCGTCATATAAAATCAGCGCCGATTTTTTGACGGCCACGGCTTGAGTGGTAAGGGCGTTCGTCGTCAGGCTGTTAGACTCGGTCGTCGGAGTGGTGTTGGTGGTGCTTTGAGTTTTAATTAAAGAAGATTGGACAGGTGTTTGGGTTGAAGTGCTTGACGTCGATGAGGATTTGGGGGTGGGGGCCTTCAACTGTTTGGTATGATCCGTGTCTTGATAATATTTTTGAAGGTCTTCGAGTACACTAGTAGGGTGGCTGTTTTCTTTGGTTGTTTCTGCGGTTCCCGGTTCTACAAGGATTTGGACATTATTAGGTTCTAGCGGCCCTGCATACGACAGGTGTAGAAATAATAATTGAATAATCCCCGAGCCCACAAGAGAACTTAGTCGTCTTCTCCACTGAAGTGATAACTTTTTGCTCATATCCTCTCCTTTTTTGTCTAAAAGTTGTAGTGAAAGTTTGCTCGCAGTCATTTTAGCGAAATAAAATAAAATGGCAAGAAATAAATATTAATAAATATTAGAATTTATCTCATAAATAACTTTTAACGAAGTTCATCTCCGATAAAATATTTCTAGGAGGTGAGCTTATGGATCTTAAAGACGAGCAATGGGCAATCATAGAACCATTAATACCA
>JAHFFY010000010.1:0-33993 GCA_023247705.1 Candidatus Omnitrophota bacterium
AATCCGCAATCCCGTGAAGATCAACGGCAACGACGATGGAATAATAATTTTAAAAACATGCGTAAACCACCCCAGCTGCAAAACACGAGAGACATTGATCATATCCCGGTCCACCGAAGCGACCCCCTGCGCAGTGTTAATGATCGTCGGCCACAATGAACACAGAGACACCGTGATCGCCGAGATCAAAAAACATTTCTCAATCATACCATTCTGTACCGTATAGACTGAACTGACAACCAATGTCACCAACGGCAACCAGGCCAGAGGAGAAATCGGTTTAAAAAGTTGAATAAACGGATTAAACACCGCCATAAGCGTTTTGTTCAACCCGCACATAATGCCGATTGGAATGGCGATGATGGAAGCGATAAAAAAACCGGTAAAGACGGTGAGCAAGCTCGTCACGATCTGGTTGATAAAAGTCGGTTTCCCGGTGTACTTGCGGATTTTCACTTTCGCTTGCGGGTCTTCCTTAAGCTTTTCGGCATTCATTTGTGCCTGTTTCTCATAAAAAGCCTTGGCCTTGTCTTGTTCGCTGAAATGTTCTTTCCACAATTCCAGAGCCTGAAGCCTAACCTGGGTTGGCCCGGGTAATTTTCCCAGACTGGTATCGATCCGGGCCGCAGCGAGAGACCAAACCCAAAAGAAAAAACAGAACGCAATGATGGGGATTCCGATCGATGAATAAACTGTCCCCAAAAATTGAGAAATGTCCACCGGAGAGAACACCTTTTGCAATGGTCCTAATTCGGTCAATTGCCCTTTAGCATTGCGAAGCGTTTTCGATCGCATAGTCATTTCCTTCCTCTATTTCATGCCAATTTTAAACTTCTTTAAATATTCGTTTGGTTCATGTCCATCGAAGGTCACACCATCAATAAAATTGCTCGAAGGCGGTTTGAACCCGTCGGTTTCAGGAATCTGTGATTCATCCAGTTTCCCTGCCTTGACCAGTTCTTGTGCGGCCTCGCGCCAAATCTCCGGATGGTAAACATCTTTCACCAAATTTAAATACCATTCATCGGGTTTGGCCTCTAGCTGCCCCCAGCGGCGCACCTGGGTCAACCACCAAATCGCGTCGCTGTAATAAGGATACGTCGCGTTATTTCTGAAAAATACGTCCCAGTCCGGTTCAGAACGCTTATCACCTTTTTCATATTCAAACGTTCCGGTGAGCATCGGGCGAATCACTTCATAATTTGCGCCGACATATTCCGGTTTCGAAAGGATCTTTGCCGCCTCGTCCCGATTTTTCACATCTTCATCCAGCCACTTTCCGGCGCGCATCAAGGCTTTGACGATGGCTTTCAATGTATGCGGATTCGCATCGGCCCATTCTTTCGTGACGCCGAAAACTTTATCCGAAATTCCTCCGTTAACGTAATAACTCGAAGTAACGGGAACACCGACCCCTTTATCAACAACCTGTTTGTGCCACGGATCGTTGACGCAGATCCCGTAACTTGTCCCGGCTTCCAGTACCGCCGGCATTTGCGGAGGCGGGGTCACGGACAACTGAACTTCGGCATCGGTCATTCCGCTTGTATCGGTCGCGGTGTAATATCCGGGATGGATACCTCCGGCGGCAAGCCAATAGCGTAAAACATAATTATGCGTTCCGACCGGATAAGTCATCGACATCTTGAACGGTTTTCCGTCGTTCTTGAATTCTTCAACGACGGGTTTTAAAGCGTCCGCCTTGATCGGATGGACCAGCTTTCCGTCTTCAATGGCAATATTTGGTTTCATTTTCTGCCAGACTTCATTAGAGACCGCTATCCCGGCGCCGTTGACCGACATCACATAAGGAATAATAATATGCGCTTTCGTTAAAAGACCGCTGGTATGTCCGAGCGGTGCCGCGGCCAGCATATGAGACCCGTCGAGCTGCCCATCGATGACGCGGTCCATCAGAACTTTCCAGTTGGCCTGGGCCTGCAAGGTCACATATAAGCCTTCTTCTTCAAAAAATCCTTTCTCTTTAGCGATGACCAAAGGCACGCAATCGGTCAATTTAATAAAGCCGAGGGTGAGTTCGTCTTTTTCCAGCATATCTCCGGCAAACAAAGGACGGGAACTAAAGCATCCCAACAGCCCTATTCCCAAAATAAGAAACAGGCTGAAAAAAATTCTAGAAACTCGATGACTGATTTGCATAACCATCTCCTTAATAACGATTTTGAATTTCTAAATTTGATCTTTTCTTATAAATTTAATGATTCATAAACCGACCATCGCACAATCTTTTTCCTGTGGCTTTATTTTGGCCGTCGGCCATTCCATGAAAATTTGATCTTCGTCTTTCCAGACCTTGAAGACACGCACGCACTCGTGCTTTTCTCCTCCCTGTCCGGTGGCCAGATCAAATTTATGTCCGTGCAAAGGACAAATGACCTTTCCCCCGCCGATGATCCCTTCGGACAAAGGCCCCTGGCGGTGCGGACAGCGATTTTCAATTGCAAAAATTTCCCCGCCTCGGGAACGAAATACGGCAATTTCTTCGCCGTCGATTAAAAAACTGATCCCTTGTCCTAAAGGAATCCGGTCGATCGGCCCGATATTAACAAATCTTTTTTTCATAATATTCCTCCTCACTAAATTCCATAAATTTCAGCCGTTATTCTCCGCTTCCCGGAGAACTTCGATTAATCGCGGTCCTTCAAATTGACCCGAATAAGCCGGAATGTCCGCTTCCTTCCACGGATCTTTATAAGCGGCCACCGCTTGGGCAATCCGTTCATCCAGCTGATTACAAATACCCAAAGAATCTTTCACTAAAATATTTCTCAAAATATCAATGCCGATGCGCTCGACAAATCCATACGTCCTCTCGAGATACTTGGCGTGCTCACGGTAATATTGAATAAACCGGCCGATCATGGCGAGAACCTCTTCCTGCGTCTTGACGGTACAAAGCAAATCTCCTTTTCTCACCGTACTGCCGGCGGCACCGCCGATATAGATCTCCCACGAACCGCCTTCGATCGCAACGGCCCCGATATCTTTGACATAAGCCTCCGAACAATTGCGAGGACACCCGGCGGTGGCAAGTTTCATCTTATGCGGCGATTCGATGCCCTGAAAACGGTATTCAATCGCCTGTGCTAAATCAATCGAATCTCCAACGCCATAACGGCAGAAATCCGTTCCCACACAACTTTTACAGGTACGAAAAGCCTTGGTATAAGCGTGGCCACTGGGCATTCCCAAATCTTTCCAGATCAACGGGAGGACTTCTTTCTTGACACCCAAAAGATCAATCCGCTGCCCGCCGGTAATTTTAACCATCTTCACTTTGTATTTAACCGCCGCCTGAGCAATGCGCATTAATTCATCCGGAGTCGTCACTCCACCATAGATACGCGGCACAACCGAAAAAGTTCCGTCTTTCTGAATATTGGCATGAACACGGTCATTAATAAAACGGGCGTCGCGTTCGTCTTCATATTCGCCGGGCCAAATCGTTTTTAGCAAAGACGCTAATCCCGCCTTGCTATCCGCGTCTTCTTTTCCTTGCGCCAGAATTTCAAAAACACGGCTGACCGACTTTAAACCGCGCGTCTGGATCTCGCGAACCAGCTGAGATTTTTCTAAGGGAACACCGGTGACATAATAATGTTCGCTCGCATCATAAGATACTTTTCCCAAACAATCTTCAATCAATTGCGCGATCATCCCCCGGCAGGACCCGCAGCCTTTGCCGGCCTTGGTCTTTCCGCCGACGGCTGCGACACTGGAGCAATTGTTTTCGGTAATCGCATGCATAATCTGTTTTTTGGAAACACCATTGCAGTTACAAATTTGCGCGTGGTCCGGAAGGTCGGAGGCCTTGACTAACGCCGCGCCGGAAACGAAACCAAAGAGAAGCTCCGACCGGTTTTGCGGAACTGCTTCTTCCCGCATGAAAAGCTGCATCAATGTGTCGGCAAATTCCGTATCGCCGAGTAAAATTGCCCCATGGATTTTATTATCACGAACAATCAACTTTTTATAAATCCCCCGGTTGGGATCGCGGTAAACCAAAACTTCATCCTCGATGCGATCGGTATCTTTCTCTCCCATGGAAGCCAATTCGACACCCATGACTTTTAATTTTGTTCCGGTCTTTGAACCCATATACACCGCCTGTGGCGCCACCCCGGTAACGATATCCGCCAGTACGCGAGCCTGTTCCCAAATCGGTTCAACCAAACCATAAAGTTTTCCGCGGTGTTCAACGCATTCCCCCAAAGAAAAAATATCAAAATCGCTGGTGCGCATTTGATCATCACAAACAATTCCTTTATTCACATTCAACCCCGACGCTTGCGCCACTTCCGTGATCGGACGGATCCCTGCGCTGACCACCACCATATCAGTTTCAATCGAAGTCCCGTCGGAAAAACCCAACGCGGAAATCTTATTCTCATTGGAAATAATTTTGGACGTCTTCATACTCGTCAAAACCCGAATCCCCATTGCCTCCATGGTCCGTTTTAAAATCTGTGCGGATTCCTGATCCAGCTGGTTCGCCATCAGTCCGGCAGCCGCTTCGACCACCGTCACTTCAAGCTGATGCGTCAAAAGTCCCCGCGCGGCCTCCAGCCCCAGCAAACCGCCGCCAATCACAACCGCTTTATGACATTTTTGGGAATACTGGGCGATCGAATGACAATCATCCAACGTGCGGAAAAGAAATGTGCCGGCCTGCCCCCAGCCTTCAATCGGCGGAACAAAAGGCCTCGAACCGGTGGCGATGATTACGTAATCATAAGGAACAACCATTTCTTCCTGGGTCGCAAATTTTTCATCATGAAGATAAGGAACCGCTTCCGGAGATAAAGGTTTGCCTAAAACCACTTTCTTGGTACGGTCAATTTTAAAAGCCTTAACCCCCAAATGAAGAGTGATATGATTTTCTTTGTACCAGGAAAAGGGATTCATCATGACTTCAGTGGGGTCCTGGGTTTGATTGAGGACATTGCTTAAAAGAATCCGGTTATAATTGCCATAAGGTTCAGCGCCGAACATCACGATTTCGAATTGATCCGGGGTTCTGGACAAAATCTCTTCCACCACCCTGGCCCCGGCCATCCCGTTTCCGATAACGACTAATTTCTTTTTCATGAGCACACTCCTCATTCTTCTTTCAGAAAACAAAAAGCCCAACCTCCGTCAAACGGTATCGGGCTTCTTCGTCCTTATTGAACTTTTCCTTATCGTTTAATAGAAGGAAGCTCAAGAATGTTTCTTCAGCGAAACGATTTCTAAATATAAAGGGCAGACTGTTTCCTATAAATCTTTCATAGGATCTTCCCACAAAGGGAGGGAAAAAGAGAGTCTGCCCTTTTTTGATAACTCTTATTTACCTCATGGCAAACTCCATTTCTTGATTCCCATTCTGCCGCGTCCTCAACCTAGGACATCTTCTTAGCTCTTTTTCCCTAAAAAGAAAAAGCCCTTCTCAAAAGCGCCCAACGCTTTTAAAAAGGACCTCATTGTCCCGGTTTAAGAGGAAATAAAAAATCCGACATGACTTTACCTTAGCCTTGCCGGACATCTTTGTCCTACTGAAAACTTCTCAATAACCTTCAATGGTTATTACTGGTTAGTGACAGAGATAAATATAAATTTCTTTAGGTGTTTTGTCAAGCGGTTTTTATTAAAAAATATCCTCATTACATATTTCTCGTCGATAGTTACTTCCCAGTCTTCTTAATACTCTTTTGTGAAAGATTACCGCTGACAAAAAGAACTAACTTGGGCCAATTAATAGCCCCTGAAACATGACAATAATCGCTGGTAAACTCACGCAATAATCTATTAAATGCATTAGCTTTTTCTTCTTTAAAATTTGTATCATGTTTCTCTGCATCACAACCAAGAGGATCAATAAGATCTATATATAAATTTTCATCTCCGGAAATTAAATGCCAAAAACTTTGGCCCCCAATATGAAGGTATTCGCCGGTATAAACAGTCTTGAAATTTCCATAACAAATCCCTAACGTAGGCTGCAACCTTGTTTCTTGATCTGATTGTCGAATTATCTTTACTGCCGTTTTAAAATTTCTTTTCAATTCTAAATGTTGACCTGAATTACCCCAATTTCTTCCTGATTTAACAGCGATTAGAAAGCGAACAGAATCCCTTATTAATTCAATATCAATCCCCTGCGCAGCTGATTTATGTCCGCCGCCGGTAATTTCTGCGACATAAATAGCGAGTTTTTCTAAGAATCCTCCAAACGAACCTTCTTCAGAAGAGGATAAGTGTGCATCTAACAAAGCACTAATCAAATTGGTGGCCAAATTCAAATTTTTTGCGCGAAACAGATATGGATTCTTTCGTCGAAGCAAAAGTTTTAGTTCAAGTTTTTTAAGATTTTTAATGCGATTCAACTGAAAGGTAACAATATTATCGCGTACAAATTGCTCGATTTTTTTTCTTGTTTCCGTTTTCATTAACTACCGTCTCCTGCCGCTCTTTTTTTATCAAAGTACCCTCTATTTGCTTAATATACTCCGGGACGATCTCTATTCCTAAATATGCCCGACCAAGATCATGGGCCGCAACGGCCGTAGTTCCTGACCCCAAAAAAGGATCTAAAACAAGATCTCCGGATTTTGTGAACAATTTGATAAACCATTTAGGCAACGCTAAAGGAAAAACAGCACTATGATTTTTATTTCCGCATTCTGTACTGAAATAAAGAACATTGGTAGGATAAGCCTTTGTCCTCCCTATCCAATTTGCAATCCTCTTTCCAAAACCACTTTGCACTCTTGAATCATCTCTGCGCAAATCTGTATCGCTAAGATTCTTGAGTCTTGTTTTTGCCCAATCTCCCATAGGCACCATCACTTGATCTTGATACATGGCAAATTGCCTTTGTTTATTAAATTGCAAACATCGTTCCCATGCATCACGAAATCTATTCGGCCATTTTCCAGGATAGCAATTCTTTTTATGCCAAATAAATTCTTCTGTCCATAACCAACCTTGTCGACGCATGCCTTGAATAAGATCAATAACATAGGTATGCCGTTCCGCCTCGACAACTTTTTCTTTAATATTCAAAATAAACGTTCCTGAAGGTTTTAATACGCGTTTTAAATGAGAAGCAATGGGCAAAAACCAATTAACATATTTATCTGGATGAATACCGCCATAAGTATTCCTTCTGCTATCTGCATAAGGAGGCGACGTCACAATAAGGTCTACAGAATTTGAAGGGATATCTTGAAGGATTATTAAACAATCCCCTTGTATAACCTGATTTTTCCATTGATTAATATCTTTATTCATTTTAATCATATTATTCCTGTTTCAATTTTTTCTATTTCTGAAATTCAGACATTAAGATGATCGATTCCGCGATGTCCTTCATCGTCCGGCAGGAATCCATGCTTTTTTTATGGATCAGCTTATAGGCGGATTCTTCGCTTAAATTATTCATCCGCATCAGGATCCCTTTGGCCCGCTCAATCAGTTTTCGCGTCTCTAGGGCTTCTTTGGCCTTGAGCGCTTCTTCCATAAGCTTGGTATTTTCGACCGCGACGGCCGCCTGATTGGCCACCATCTGCAGGACATCGATCTCTTCCTGGCTGAAGTGATGCGGAGTTTTTGTATAAATATTAATAATGCCGATCGCTTTTTCTTTGACCACCATCGGAACAGAAAGCATCGACGTTAAATCTTCTTTAATCGCCAGATCGCGATAAACATACCGTTCTTCATGCCGGACATCATAGACCGCGATCGGCTTTTTGGACTTGATGACCTCGCCGCTTAAACTCTTTTCGACTTTGACGTTGGGTTTCGTTTTATATTCCTTACTTAGACTTTGTGTGGCTTTCATGACCAAATCCTGGCCTTTATCATCCAGAAGCATGATCGAGCAAATCTTGGAATTGAGCATTTCGGCGGTCACCACCACAATGAGGCTCAAAATTTCATCTAAATAGTGTTCGGAGGTGATTGTTTGGCTCACCTTAATTAAGCTGTCGAACTGTGAGGCCTTTTGTTTGGTTTCCGTGTAAAGCCGGGCGTTTTCGATGACGCCGCCGATCTGTTTGGCAATGGTCTGGATCAGATTGACGGTGTTAATGGCATATTCGTGAGGTCTTTTATGCTGCACATTAATGACGCCGATGGCTTTTCCTTTATAAACCACCGGAACGGAAAGGAAGGCCTCATAGCGGTCTTCGGGAAGAACATCAAAATTCTTAAAGCGGGAATCTTTATAGGCGTTCTTTTTGATCGCAACGGGTTTGTTCTCTTGCGCAACCCATCCGGTAATCCCCTCTCCGACTTTCAAATTGATCTTCCCGAGCATTTTTTCATGCGGGATCTTCGAGGCCAATAGGACCATATTTTCTTTTTGAGGATCCAATAGATAAATGAACACCGAATCGGCGGACGTCATTTCGGTCACGATCTTAACCACCTCTTTTAGAATCCAATTCAGATCCAGCTCCGAGCTTGTAATGTCGACGATCGTTCTTAAAATCTTAATCTCTTGAGATTGAGAGATATGCAATTTCTTATTTTTATTCTGGGTTGTTTTCATTGACATCCCCTATGACGAACCGCAATTGTAAATTGATTTAAGCTCGCCTATACTAACAGCATGATCGCTATTCTTACCATCTTAATCTTAATTATTTGGTTTTTTTAATGCGGCCGCTCATCAAAGATATCGCCTAATAGCGATAACTTCAAGCAATAATTTTCCCCATCCGTTTATATTCTCTTAATGATTAAATCGACATCAACGTGGCGCTGCACCAAACGCATCGCTTTGTTAATTTTATCTTTATCGGTTTTTTCTATTTTACAGATCAGCGATTCGATTTTACCGGCGACCGTGTAGGTGTCGTGTGGGGATAGTAAAACCGGAATCTCGCTTTGTTTTAACAACTCTATAATCTTATCATCGGGGATCATGCCGCCGGTCAAAATAATCCCGGCAATTTTAAATTTAATCCCCCGGCTGATAATATGCGTGCTGATCGAAACCAAAATATTATCGATTCTGTCTCCGGAGGTAATGACTAACGCCCCATCGCGCAGATGCCGAATCATGTTCTGCGGTTCCATCGCCGCGACGATCGTGTGCTGCACGTGAGCATCAAGATTGCTTGCACCGCACAACAACCCCAGCTCCAACTGATTCATGACCTGCCTAACCGTCGGCGCTTTCAAAATAGGATCCAGAGGAATTACACCCAACAACGGAATCCCTTTATTTTTTAACCCTTGAGAAAGAATCCTTTCAATCTTTTCAAATTTATCCGGTAAAACCTTATTAATAATAACGCCCAAAATCTCGACCTTCTTCAAATCAAATAAAGCTTTATTCAGAATGATCTCATCAATGCTTTTTCCGATTCCCCCCTCGGAAATGATAATGACTTTCGATTTAAGCAGGCTGGCGACATCTGCATTGGAAAAATCAATCACCGCCCCGACACCGGCGTGGCCTGTTCCTTCCACAATAATGGCGTCCTTGCCCTTGCTGAGAAAATTAAAAGATTTCTCGATCTCCGCACGCAACATGTCTTGCTGCGGATGAAAAATATATTTTTCGGTGAATCCACGCTCCAGCGTGATAGGGCTCATCTGTTTGAATTTTCGCCAGCAATGATAAACCTCGCCAATCAGATAAGAATCTTTATCCACCTGGTTGTTCTTGACCCGGACGACCTTCTGGCCAACGGGTTTCATAAAGGCGACTTTTAGACCTTTTTCCCGGAGGACATTATACAACCCCAGGGCAATCGTGGTTTTTCCGGCGTTTTGATGGATGGCGGATAAAAAAAGATTTTTGATTTTTTTCATATGGAAGAATCTCTCTTCCGGTTTTAAAAAATAAATCGTCTTGCATTAAAGGCAAAAGACTAAATAAAAAAGATGAGAAAATTGTAAGGTATTCTTGGGGCGTTATCAACAGATAATTTATCGAAGCTTCTTTAAAAAAATGGCGGGAATTTCATCCGGACAATCGACCACGGTCACTCCGGCTTCTTGGAGAATTTTGATCTTGCTCTCCGCGGAACTGTCCGCGGAAGAGATAATGGCTCCGGCATGCCCCATCCGTTTTCCTTTGGGGGCAGTTTTGCCGGCGATAAAACCAACCACAGGCTTGGTTACTTTTTCTTTGATAAACTTAGCGGCGATCTGCTCATCTTCACCGCCGATTTCACCGACCATAACGATCCCTTTGGTCTCCGGGTCCTTCATGAAAAGGTCCAAAATTTCCACAAATCTCGTCCCGATGATCGGATCTCCGCCCAAACCGACGCAACTCGACTGCCCGATATTATTCATCGTCAGATTATAAACAACTTCATAGGTCAGTGTTCCGCTGCGCGATATAACTCCGATCGATCCCGGCATATGAATATGCCCGGGCATAATCCCGACCTTGCTTTTCCCCGGGGAAATAAGGCCGGGACAATTCGGTCCGATCAATCGTGTTTTACTCTGTTCCAAGACCTGCCGGATTTCAACCATATCCAAAACAGGAAGACCTTCGGTGATGCAAATCACCAGATCCATTCCGGCTGAGATGTCTTCTAGGATGGCGTCCTTCGCAAATTTCGCCGGGACATAAATCACGGCGGTATTCGCCTTGGTTACTTTTCTGGCTTCAACAACCGTATTAAAAACCGGTATACCGAAAACATCCTGTCCGCCCTTTCCGGGAGTCACACCCGCCACCACTTTGGTCCCATATTCCTGCATCTTTTGGGCATGAAAACCCCCGTCGCGGCCGGTGATGCCTTGGACGAGAAGTCTTGTATTTTGATCGATCAGAATACTCATAATTCTCTATTTCGCCAGCTCAACCACTTTCTGCACGGCTTCGCGCATGGTTGAAAAAGTATTAATATTATTTTCCGCTAAAATTTTTTTCGCTTCCTTTTCATTCGTCCCGGTCAAACGGACGACCAGCGGAACCGGAATATCCAATTCCTTGCGCGCCTGCAAAATCCCCATCGCAATGTCATCGCAACGCGTGATGCCGCCAAAAATATTAATCAGAATCGATTTCACCTTTTTATTTTGCAAAATAATTCTTAAAGCGTTCAATACTTTTTTGGGATTCGAACTGCCTCCCACATCCAAAAAATTGGCCGGTTCTCCGCCTAACAATTTAATGATATCCAGCGTCGCCATGGCCAATCCGGCGCCATTAACAATACATCCGACATTCCCTTCCATTTTGACAAAACTCAAATCATTCTGCTTGGCCTCGACTTCATCCGGATCTTCATACTTCATGTCCCGTAAAAACTGGATATCGGTGTGGCGGTAAAGGGCGTTATCATCAAAATTGATTTTAGCGTCGGCCGCGTAAAGTTCCCCTTTATGATCAATCACCAACGGATTGATTTCCGCAAGCGAGCAGTCGTATTCAAAAAACAAATTTGATAATTTCTGAAAAATCTTGGTGGCTGGTTCTTGTAAGGTCGGATCCGGAAAGACGGCTTTGATAAAAGGCGGCCAACGTTTTAGATCAATCTCATTGTGGCCATGAAAATAATATTTATGAATCTTCTCGGGATGGCTTTTCGCGGTCTCTTCGATATCAACGCCCCCTTCGGCGCTCGCAATCAAAACCACATCGTTTTTGACTTGGTCAATCGTGACCGCGGAATAAAATTCTTTCTTAATATCCAATGCCCGGACAATTAAAATCTTATCTACGGAATATCCTTTAATAACTAAATTTTTAATTTGATTAAAATGAGCCGTAAGCTCTTCTTTATTTTTGGCGAGCTTGACCCCTCCGGCTTTACCGCGGCCCCCCACCAGGACCTGGGCCTTCAAAACAACCGGATACCCGATCTCCTGGGCGATCGCAACGGCTTCGGAAACATTTTCCGCAATCCGCCCGCCGGCAACCGGAATTCCAAACTTCCTGAACAGATCTATCGCCAGATATTCGTGAATTTTCATTTCATAATCCCGCGGCCCATTTCGCACTTATATCCGCAAAAAAGCTTAAACAAAAAATAAAAAACAAAAATTAATGTTTGCCATTATATCACAACTTATTTTTTAAAAATATTTTCTTTCTCATTCTTTATTGAGCGGCTACGGCTTCGTCCGAAGATCCGGTGGACAAAGACTCAGGAAGGAACTCGTTAAGCTTGCTTAACGTTTGAAATCCAATCTTCCCATCCACCTGTAAGCCTTTCGATTTCTGAAACTGCATAATGGCTACTTTAGTTCGATCCCCCATTTTCCCATCAATCTTTCCAGGACTAAACCGCGCGTAAGAAAGCGCCATCTGAAGTTTGGATACGTCCACCTCGCCTTTCACGATCAATCCGCTGGATGAAAAAGACGTTAATTTTTTCCAACTGACCTGATCCATGAACCGGTTCACGGGTAAATTATTGTCTTTTTGAAATTTGGCGATGGCGTTCCGGGTATTCACTCCCAATTTTCCGTCAATCAATCCGGGGTTATATCCATACAGCTTTAATAAACGTTGAATCTCCTGAATTTTGGGATTAGGCTCGAAGGGAATAATATCGCCCACTAACGCTTTTTCTTCCGCTCCCTCTTTCTGCAATAAACGATAAACCATATCGCATCCGCAGCAACCCCATAACAAAAAACAATAAACAGCCCAAAGCCCAACTACTTTTCTGTCTTTAAACATAAAAGCTGACGATGGATCGCTCTGTTTTCTTAAAAAAGATTCGAACCCGGACAAACTCCAGAACTGATGATTCTTATTTTTCGTCGATAATTTTATAAGGAAGAGACCAGCAAAACGCATTGTTTAGAAACTAACCAGATAAGATTTATTTAAAGGATGCTCAATAACGGAGAGATTTTGCTCTAAAAATTTTTTCCCCTGACTACTTAATTATAATTTATTCTTTTTCCAAGATCAAACGATTTAACCCGGATTTTATCTGCCGGCTTAGGTTTAATCAAATTTAACCAAAGCCTTATAAAATAATTCATACGTGGGCGTCTTAAGAACAAAATCATCCACCCCGACTTCTTTGGCGTGTTCTTGATCTCTATGCCTCATATGCACCGTAAGCATGATCAGCTTGGGATTAAAATTTTCTATGGCTCTAATCCTGCGGCAGAGCTCAAAACTGTCCATATTATAAAAACTGCTCATCCCTAAAATAACAATTTCTGGACGGACAGTATATATATTCTCCAAAGCCTCGATGGCCTGGGAGGCGAAAAAAATCTGCTCATAACCGAAATCCCGGACAATCATATTCATTTGTTCTCTGTCTTCCTGATTAAAATCAACAATAAAGACCTTCTCCATTTTCTTTTCTGCTCTCTTCGCAGAAAAATAATACCGCGGGATTCTCTCTCTGCCTTTTTGCGTGACGGCTAATTCTTTCGGCAGCTGGAGCATATCCGGATATTTCGCGTATTCGCGAGCGGTTTCAACCGTTATAATATTTTCCTTAAACATCTGCGAGAGGCATTGCTCGAGAGAATGCATCCCCACCTCATGCGCCGATTCCATTTGGCCCCTCAGTTCAAAAAATGATTGCCGGCGGATCAAATTCCTGACCGCAAGGGTTGCGATCATGACTTCAGTAGCCAAAACCCTTTTGGGCGAATTTTTGCATGGAACCAAGGTCTGATGAACAACCGCGATCAAATTCGCGGCCAACTGCATACACACCTGCTCCCGGTGCCCGGGAGGATAAACATCGATAATACGGTTGATTGTTTCCACGGCATCCGGGGCATGCAAAGTTGTCAGAACCAGATGTCCGGTTTCAGCGGTCGTTAAAGCCATCGCTATGGATTCGTGATCTCTCATTTCTCCCACGACAACCACATCGGGATCTTGCCGCAGGGCATATTTCAGGGCCGTTGCAAATCCGTTGGTGTCCGAACCGACCTCGCGCTGAATAATCAAACTCTGCTGGGATTCATGAATAAACTCGATGGGATCCTCGATCATAATAATTTTGCACTTTCGCTCCCGATTGATTAGATCGACCAGTGAGGTCAAGGTCGTACTTTTCCCGCAACCCGCGGTCCCGGCGATAATCATCAACCCTTTTCTCCGGCGAACAATATCTTTAAGCACCGGCGGCAGACCCAAAGCCTCGGGAGATTCTATATGGTTAGGCATGATTCTGATGGTCGCCGCCAAATTGCCTTTCTCTATATGAAGATTAATGCGCGTCTGACATTCTTTCATAAAAAAATAGGAAAAATCCAAATCCTTTTGCTTGTGAAAGATTTCTTTTTGAATTTCGCTGAGCATCGGAAAAATGAGATCTTCGATATCTTCGGTGCGCATGATACCCAGATGAAGCGAAGTTAACTCTCCATGGATACGCAGCATCGGCGGCTTGTTGACAACAAGATGGATATCAGAAGCGCTTTGCTGGATGGCTTGAATTAAAAGATTTTTAATATCGATTTGAGACATAGACAAAATAAGTATAACAGCTATAAATATGCTCTACAAAAAAATTATTAAAATAGAACATTTGACAACAAGAACGCTCTTCTATAATATTCCATATAAGCCAATTTGATAAATGTTATATTTTATTTTTATGGAACCCCACGGGTACCCTGGTTTGCCCTTCGGGACTTTTACAATGCGTCCCTCTTATGAGAGGGTTCCATCCCGAGCCATGCTCCCACGGCCATGGCCGTGGTGCAGGTCGAGGGATTGAGCGTCTCTGCCAAAGCACAGAGAACATCAAATCTCCCCTTGCCTTATGGCCATTTTAAAGCGAACCGTTATCTCTATTCTCCTTCGCAAAAGTAATAGGAGCAGCAGTGTTTGCTTCGCAGCAATGATTCTGCTCGGAGAATATTGCTGCAAAGCAACACTGGAAAGTTCTATTACTTTTGTGAAAAACAATTAATTCCCTATGTCCAACGCCATTTTCACCATCTCCTGTCCGGACCAAAAAGGCATCACCGCCTCTTTAACCAATTTTGTATACCAGAATAACGGCAATATCATTCATGCCGACCAGCATATCGACCCCCAAACCAACACGTTCTTTATGCGCCTGGAATGGGCGCTGCATGATTTTGCGATCAAACGCGCCGATATTGCCTCGGCCATCCAGCCTTTGGCGCAAAAATTCAAGATGCAATGGAATTTAAATTTTACCGATCATCGCCCGCGGGTGGCAATTTTTGTATCCAAAAATCTGCATTGTCTTCATGACCTCCTATTTAGGATCCATCTCAACCAGCTTCCATGCGAACCGGTCATGATTATCAGCAATCATCCCCTGGCCCAAACCGTCGCGAAACAATTCGACATCAAATTCCTGGAATTTGTCGTGTTAAAAGAAAATAAAACAGCTAAGGAGAAAGACCAGATCAAAATTTTAAAAGAAAACCAGATCGATCTGATTATTTTAGCCCGCTATATGCAGATCCTTTCACCTCAATTCATCGCGCAATTCCCGTTTAAGATCATTAATATCCATCATTCCTTTCTTCCCGCGTTTATCGGCGCCAACCCCTACGCAAAAGCCTACCAAAAAGGGGTCAAGATTATCGGAGCGACCAGCCATTATGTTACGGAACAGCTCGATGAAGGACCGATTATCGAACAGGATATTATCCGGGTCAGCCATCGGGATACGATCGTTGATTTACAACGAAAAAGTGAAGACTTAGAAAGGCTTGTCCTCAGCCGGGCAGTCTTGTGGCATCTGGAAAACAAAATCCTTGTTTATAACAACAAAACGGTTATCTTCGATTAAACCGCCGCCATGAAAATCGTCCTCCCCGATTCTCTAAAAAACAAAAAAAATCTTCTTATTGCCCTGTTGTTAATTGTGATCGGCTTTTGCATCTACGCGAACTCCTTTCACAACGAAATGTTTTGGGATGACGATGATTTTATCCTCAAGAACCGTTACATCAAAGACTGGAAATATTTTCCGCAATATTTTACAGAAAACGTGATTGCCGGAAACCACCTCAAAAGCAATTACTGGAGGCCAATCCTATTAATTCTGTTCTCCACGGAATGGCATCTCTGGAAAAATTGGGCCCCGGGTTATCACGCGGTCAGCACCCTTTTTCATTCGCTCGACAGCGTTCTATTGTTCTCCTTTTTATTTCTGTTGTTTAAACGCCGCTGGCTGACGTTTCTCACCAGCCTGATTTTTCTGGTCCACCCGGTCCAAACCGAAGCGATTGTTTACGCCAACGCCATGAGTGATTCAGTAGGTGCTTTTTTCGTTTTGGGAGGATTGATCCTTTACACAAAATATTTACTTTTAAAGAACGAACAAAACCACGCCGAAAAATCTTTATACATATTATCGATCCTGATGTATATCCTGGGGCTTTTAAGCCGGGAAACGGCATTTGTCATGCCAGCCTATCTGGTCATCGTGGAATATGTTTTACTGGAAAACAAACATGCCATCACGCTAGAAAAAATCCGAAAAATATTTTTTAGGATCCTGCCGTTCATCTTTCTTGCGGGCGTTTATTTGGGATTAAGGGCCACCGTCTTGAATTTTATCAACAGTTTCAATTTCTACAATCAGAACAATCTTTTTACGTCGAATTTTCTGGTGCGGCTCTTTACGTTTTTTAAAGTCCTGACGATTTACTTTAGCCTGCTGTTTCTGCCGGTTGATTTACATGTAGAACGGACGGTACCGCTGGAAACATCGCTCGCATCCGTATCGTCGCTGCAGGGCGCCTTCCTGTTTTGCGGATTGATCATTCTGGCGTATTGGCAATGGCGGCGTCAGCCGCTAATCACCTTCGGAGTGTTATGGTTTTTTATCGGCATGATGCCTTCTTCAAACCTTTTGATCCCCATAAACGCCCTCTTATATGAACATTTTCTTTATCTTCCTTTAATCGGGATTTATCTCATCATGATTTATTATGGGATGAATTGGGCAAGAAAAATCAATCTGGAGAAATGGGCGTTGGCCTTGTTTTTAACCTATATCTTTTTTTTCTGTGCGCTCACTATAAACCGGAACCGCGACTGGAAAAACCCGATTACCTTCTATGAAAACCTGCTGAAATACGCGCCGGACAGTTATCGGGTGATTAATAACCTGGGCATGACTTATGCCGACCGTGGTTTTCTCGGCCCCGCGGAGCAAACCTACAAAAAAGCGCTTGCCTTGTTGCCCAATAATCCCGTCGCGCATCACAACCTGGCCAACCTCTATCGTGATACCGGGCGAACCGACTTGGCCCTGCAAAGCTACCACGAAGCGCTTCGCCTGGACCCGAAATTTCTGTTTGCTTACGCGTCTTTAGCGCAATTATATCTGGACCAAAAAGATTATCCTAACGCCCAAAAAACCCTCGAAGCATACCTTGTCTATACCAACGAGAAGGTTTACATCCTCTCATTGTTGGCGGAGGTTGCTAAAAAACAACACAACTGGAATCAGGCCCAAAAATATCTTCAAGCGGCCATCAAGCTGGAACCGAAAAATAAAACCTTGATATCGCAGCTTAAAGCGATTGAGCTGGGTCTGCCGATTAAAGAAACGGAATAATTTTATTTAGGAAGGGACTTCAACCGAAATCTCATCACTAGACAGATGGATTTTGTACGTATTCAATTTATCGAACGCCGGCGCGCTCAAAGCTTCTCCGGTGGTGAGATCAAACTGCGCGCCGTGCCATGGGCAGGTCACGACCTTCTTTTCTAATTCACCATCGCAAAGCGGTCCGCTCGCGTGAGAGCATTCATTATCGATCGCGTAAAATTCTCCACCCACGTTAAAAACCGCGATCATTTTGTTTCCAACGGTCACGGCCATCGCTTTCCCCGGAAGTAAATCTTTTTTCTCCGCTACTTTAACTAAACTGGCCATCATGCCCTCCTTTCATGCCCCGCCGACCTGAACATAAATATCAAAATCATTCACCGGGATCGCCGGGGAAGTTCGAAACGAAATCCCTGTCGACAACGTCAAGCTTGAGGAAACTTTAATCGCGTCTTCAATACTCGGCAAGTCAACGATCAACACAAGGTCGCTGTCGCCTAAAAGCACGTATTTGTCCTTGATGGTCCCTTGAAATCTTGCCACCAGAAGATCCACATCGCGGGTGCGTTGCGGGCTGGCGTCCTTAAGCGCGTTTTGAGAATATTTCCCGAACATAAAAAATATCGCCATATTTGTTCCTCCTTATTTAAAATTACCGATTCTACAAGCTTAAAAATATAAATAAGATATTCAATCCGTAGAATTCGTTGACCTGACAAACTCGCAAACTAAATAAAAGCAACTGTCTCGATCTCCACCAAAACATCTTTCGGCAATCTCGCCACTTCAATCGTGCTGCGGGCCGGGGCTGTTTCGGGCTTGAAAAACTCGCCGTAAACACTGTTCATCTCGTTAAAATCATTCATATTTTTAAGAAACACATTGGTCTTCACGACTTTGTCAAAGGAAGAACCTGCTTCTTCTAAAACCGCTTTAAGGTTCATCAAAACCTGGCGTGTCTGCTCGGCGATTCCACCGGAACACACTTGATTTGTTTTGGGATCAATAGGAATCTGCCCGGCCGTAAAAAGAAGATTATTCACGGCCACGGCTTGATTATACGGGCCGATAGGTTGAGGGGCCTGGGGAGATTTGATAATTCGCTTATTCATCGTTCTCCTTTTATAAATGGCTTGTGGAATGATTTTATACCGGATTTAAAATTTAGCAATCTTTTCCTTCAGCGCAATTTTTGATTTCTTCAAGGAGTTGATTCTGGCGCAATTTTCTGTTAATTTATTCAAGCGAAACATTCCGATGATTGATTATAAAAGCAATAAAAAGATTGAACCTTTTCATGTCGAAATCAAATATCATTTCCAATCCCGACCACTGGGTCGACCATTACAGCGACAGCCTTTTCGGATTTGCCTTGACGCGCATCCGCAATAGAGAAGCAGCCGAAAACCTGGTCCAGGAAACATTCCTGGCGGCGCTGCAAGCCAAAGAACATTTTTCAGGGAAATCGTCGGAAAAAACCTGGCTGATCGGCATCATGAAACATAAAATTATCGATTATTTCCGTCACAAATACCGGGAAATCCCGGCCACGGATTTACAAACGGAAGAACAGGCGATCAACGCATTCTTTGACCGATCGGAACATTTTAAAAAGCAACCGACCCATTGGTCGCCGCAACCCCGCGAAATCGTCGAAAACGGAGAATTCTGGAAAACTTTCGAGAAATGCCTCCAAAAATTACCCGCTCAAACCGCACAAGCATTCACTCTTCGGGAAATCGACCGGATTGATCATAAAAAAATTTGTAAGGTTCTCAATATTTCTTCGACCAATTTGTGGGTGATGCTGCATCGCGCTCGTCTGCAGCTCAGACACTGTTTAGAAAGCAACTGGTTTGAATCTTATGGACCTTTTCTTCATTAAAAGCATTAAGGTAATCAATATAAGGCCTTCTTTTTAGAGGAGAAAAGGCCAATAAGACATGAAAAACGAAATCAAAATTATTTCCTGCAAAATCGCGGCCGAACTTATTTCCAAAAGTCTGGATCGGAAATTATCACTGTATGAACAGGCCTCGCTGGAAAGCCATCTGGCAATCTGCGGGGCATGCGTTTCTTTTTTAAAACATTTAAATTTTTTAAATAAAATACTGCCGCAATACCCGCAATTCATCGACAACATCACTCCTCCGGCCGAAGAACTCCTGTCCCAAGAGTCAAAAATCCGCATCAGGAAAATTCTCCGGGACAAAGATTTCAAGAATGCTGGTTCATAAAATTTTTGGGGAAGCTGGAATGGCAAAAAGCGCGATTATTTCTTGGCCGTATTTTGTGAGCCAAGCCAATCGGCGACATCCTGGGAGAAACGCTGCGAAATATTATTTCTGCTTAATATTTCTTGATCGATGCGATCCATATCGTCATTCTTCAAAATAATCCTGGCATTTTCTTTGGTCTCGAAAATCGTATACGGTACTTCTTTCCTAGAAAGGATCTGTACAAATTCCTTAAAGGAAAAAAATTTCTTACCGTTCACTTTTGCAATGATCAAATTAGAATAATTGTGGTAACCGATATTAATATCATCCGGCAGGACGGTCAGCATTACGACAATTTCTTTCTTGTTCTCTTCGTTTAATCGCCCGAGACCATAATAATAATAAACAAAATCCAGCGGCGGGATCCTCATGCGGTCATCCGACCGATAATCCCACCATTCTTTTAACAAATCCGCCGTCAGCACGGTAAAAACAAACCCTCCGTAAATGAAATACGAGGGCTTGGGCGCGGCATAAGGGCTGGGCACCAGTGTGTCAAAAGCAAATAACGGGAAAGAAATGCTTTTTTCTTCCCCATTTCTCACCAGCTTGAGATTAATGGATTCTCCCATTTGTTTTTTAGAAATCAGATAACTGACCCAAAGCCGTTCCATCTTACTGAAAGCAAATGTCCCATCCTCCGCAATTGGAACGTGGTCTATCTCTGTAACAACATCCCCTTCTTTCAACTGACCGTCCGCCGGTGAACCCGGCAGGATCTTGGATAACAAGATCCCGCCTTGTTTATCTTTAATTTTATAATATTCCCTGAGTGCCGGATTATCGGTCTGGTTAAATTCAATCCCTAAAACAGGAAATCCGTCAAAATGTCCGTCTTCGATGTCATGCAAAAAATGATCGATGATCGTCGTCGGAATGATATATCCGATATTTTCCGCATTAAAAGCCGTCTGCATTGCGATCCCGACCAACTTCCCGTCCTTAAGCACCGGACCGCCGCTATTACCGGGGTTAAGAGCGGCATCGATCTGCAAGGCGAGTAACCGGCTATAGCTATGCGCATATTTTGTGACCTCCATTCGGGAGATAACTCCCTCGGTCACCGAGATATCGTCTCCTCCGGTGGGATAACCAAAGACATTGACTTTATCCTGAACACTGGGAAGTTCCCCTATTTCCAAAGGAGAAACGCCTTCAAAAAAATCTTTATCATCGACCTGCAAAATCGCTAAATCGCAATCATTGCCAATCGCAAGGATTTTCGCGGTATATTTTTTGGGGCTGGAATGTTTTTTAACCTGAATAAAAGTCTGATCGCTGACAACGTGAGCATTCGTTAGAATACGGTTCTGCCCGATCACACAACCAGAACCAATGGCAGGCTGGCTCCCTTTGGTTTGCCAGGGATGATAATAATCAATGCGGTTCGTCGTTGTGTAAATCTTGACAACCGAATCGCGAATGTCCGCGGCGAATAAAGGCCGAGAAGAAAAGACAATAAAATTTAATATTAAAATTAATAAAAATCTCTGTAACATCGTGAGCTAATTTAGCAATAATTCATTGATAATTCAACCCAAAACTAACTTTCAACCTTGATCTTGGTTTTTCTTGACGAATATCGAACCTCTAATAAATTTATCCTCATCATTTGTCTTGCGAACATCTCTTTATCAAAGTATACTCTTACCCAAAATTAAGATTATGAACTTTGCCGTTTCCGCCAAGCACCCTTTTAAAAAATATGCAGAATTATTTATTAATTTTCGATTTTGATGGAACAATCGCCGATACCTTTCATCATATTCTAATGATCAGCAACCATCTATCCGGCGAGTTCAAATTCAAAAAAATAGAACCGCACGAAGTGGAAATTTTAAAAGACAAGACTTCGATTGAAGTCATTCAGCATCTGCAAGTCCCGGTTTACAAAATCCCGGCGATCATTGCTAAAGCCAAGAATCAGCTCAATAAAGATATTACCGTGGTTAAACCAATCCATGGCATCCGGGAAATGCTTCTCAAGCTAAAATCAATCGGTTACAAGATCGGGATTCTGAGTTCTAATTCGACAGAAAATGTTTTAAAATTTCTGAAACATCATGATCTGAACTTCTTCGACTTCATCCATACGACATCGAATATCTGGAGCAAGAATACGATTTTAAATAAACTGATCAAAAATAATGGGTTTAAAATCAATCAGGTCATCTATATCGGAGACGAAACCAGAGACATCATCGCAGCACGAAAGGCTGGCGTCAAAGTCGCCGCAGTCACCTGGGGCTATAATTCACGAAAGGCTCTCCAAACCCACAATCCGGATTTCCTGTTCAATCACCCCGAAGATTTAGTGCAACTTTACATCAAAGACAATAAATTAGACTAAAGTTTCAGACATCCCTGATCTATTTCAATTCTTCAAATTTTAAACGATCTTTTTGAATTAAATAATCGACGACCTTACGATTGGCCAAACCATTAGGGTGATAATCAATCGAAGAAATCGTAAAATCTTTTAAAGAAAAAGTGTCTGCGAAAGCCGGGTACAAATCAATACACGAGATACTATATTGCAAACAGACTTCCTTTAAAAGATTGTGAATCGGGACAAACGGATACCGCCCCAAAGAATCTTTATACAACAATGGATAGATCGCCACCTGCAGGTCGATCCCGTGCGCAATAGCTGCTTTATTCATTAAACTCAACATGATCATCGATTTCACAAAACGGTCTCTCTTTGCAACAGAAAAATAGGAATCCAAGTATCTCTTCACGGTCAAATCGCTTTCTTTACGCAAAGCCATGGTCTTTAACAGCATTGTTCCTAATCTGGTTTTTGCTAAAATCACATTGATCCAGCCTTGAGGATTTTTCCAGTTCTCCCAGCGGAGATTGTGAAAATCAAGAACTTCTTTACCTAAATCAGGGGTGTTTTCCTGGTCCAGGAGGTCATTTAAATTATAGAAATAAATTATTTTTTTAATACGGTTGTCTGTCTGCATCAAAATCAAGGCCGTTTGATACGTATAACCGATATCCGCGCCGGGATATCCATAATTAGGAAAATTTATCTCCTTAAATTTCGCGCTTAATAAATAGGCTAAGGTGTCTTCATCCTTCAATCCTTCCCCAAAAGCAGAAGAATCTCCGATAATAACGGCTTTCTTAGTCCTTTCCGGAAAAAATCCTTTGAGTCTTTTATCGACATCATAAAAAATACAATGTGGCGTTTCTTTAACCAGCTGATCCCGGAGCGTATCAGGCAGGAGCGGCTTGACCGTATCCCAATCTTTCTGATTTCTTAAATCAAGGGGCAGATAATGTGCGTTATCTGACGTGTAACAGTTGCCCCATCCACGGGAAGTTAAAACCCAAACCTTCTTCTCTACCGTCGTCAAACCGGTCATTCTGGACAGGACATATTCAACAACACACAAAGTTCCTATCAACGAAATCAGAAAAATTGAAAAATTGATCAGCCTTTCTGATTTAATAATTTTTTTCATTTTGCTATTCAGATATTAAGGAACACGAATTATTAAGAAGAGGATCCTAAAACTAAAATTTTTCTTCCTGTTTTCTTTTCTCCAAAGCTACAAACAAGCCCTTGCTGTCATCAATAAATTTATCAATTGATCGGGCAGGCTTAAATTTGATAAACGGAGGACAGAGCTTGGAGTAAAATTCTGGAACGGGATTAAATTCATTCTTAATCACAAAATGAAACTGTAAGCTGATTAAAATAATCACTAAAGAAATCATCCCTGAGGCGGCCATTTGTTTTCTTAACGATATGGCCGTCGCCATGGTCAGATGCCCCATCAATAAAACCGCAAACAAAACACCAAACA
Source organism: Candidatus Omnitrophota bacterium (assembly GCA_023247705.1). GTDB lineage: Bacteria > Omnitrophota > Gorgyraeia > Zapsychrales > JAHFFX01 > JAHFFY01. The sequence continues at coordinate 23,605 of JAHFFY010000010.1, forward strand.
AAATCAGTGTCGCGGTTATAACGATCATATGATCGCAGGTGAAAAATCTTATATAACTAGAAAACTCAAATAATATGATCGAAGCAACATAATATAAAGAAATCCATGACAGCTGCGCACAGAAAAATGTTCGATGTTTAATCAGTCGCCCGACAAACGCCCATGACCCCGCCCAGATAACGACCGTTACGATCACACCGACTGCGACCGAAGCAAGTTTTCCTAACGATAAATTCTTGATGCTATCGAAATACGATTGTAAAACGACAAGTAAAAACAGGATCAGAACCAACCCCATCATATTGGGCAAGGCATCGATTCTTTCCCAAAACTTACTGTTGGTCGAGATCGAAACCGCGGATGGGACCGGATGAAGGCTCGATAACAAACGTAAGCGTGTCTTCCCGATCAAAATCTCACCGCCGGAGGCAAGATGGATTTCCGGAAGCGTTTTGGGATGGCCATAAAGATAAAGACCGTTCTTGCTGTTTAAATCTTGCGCCACCCAACCTGCGTGATCCTCGACAATTTTTAGATGTTCTTGCGAAACATAGGGGTCATAAAGAATAAGATCATTCTGATACCCACGTCCAATGCGGACAGGAAAGGAATCAAAGGTTCTGTATTCCTGTAAAACGCCCTGATGATTTATTATTTCGATAATTATTTTTGCCACTTGATTTCCTTCATGAATTTTTTAATAAAAACCAGCGCTTTGGGCTGACTCACACCATAGGCGTAGACCGTAACCAATAAACCTTGATCCAATTCCTCAACCATAGCCATATTCAAATACATGTCATAAAGTGTGGGGTATTTTTTATATTGCCGGGAACAAAACGCAACTTTCCAGTTCTTATCAGCGACATTGACGAATTTCGTTTCACATTCAAAATTCGTCACATCATCTTTATTCGCATTCTCAAAATCATACCGGTCATCAAAAAAACGTTCATAAAGATTATAGAATCGTATGGAATTTAATCCTTTGCTGGTCAACCAATGATATTGATAAAAAATCCTTCCAGTCGAGAATTCCGATGAAATAAAAATATCATCTTCGATCGAACAGGTCAGCTGGGCGTCTTTATAAAGTTCATTATCCTTATCCTCGGAATTTCCCCAGCATTTAAAAATCTTGGATATCGCGTCGGGTAAAACAGCCTCGCCGAAAGAAATCGATGGCCAGGAAGACGGAATGAGCTCATCTAAATAATGTTCTTGATTTTCGTACAGCTGTTGTTCGATATACCGGTCCCAAACGATTTTCTGACCGGAAGGCCTGCTTAAAAATTTATCATATAATGTCTTTAAATAATCAACCGGTACCAAAAAACTCACCTGATTGCCCGCGGTAGAAACATTGATGCCGATCACTTGGCCTTTATGATCCAGCGCCGGGCCGCCGCTCATTCCGGGATTGATCGCTCCGGAAAAAAGAATTTTTCGGTACAACGATTTTTCCATCAATCCATTATAAATCCCTTCAATAATCGTCATCCCTAAATCAAACGGGTTCCCAAAAGAAAAAATTCGAGCGCCTTTCATGAGCACAGAATCCCCTAGAGATAAATAATGGTGCCCTTCCCCGTCTCTTTTGACAATCGCTAAATCATGAATGACATCCACATCACGGATCTGCAAATCTCCCGTCGCGCCGTCATGGCCAAGATATTCAACCCGAAACCGTTGCGGATGCTGAATCGCATCGGCCAAGACGTGATAATTTGTGACAAGGTATCCTGCGGGGCTGATCTGAAAGCCCGAACCCGTTGTTGATTTATTCCCGGTCGCCAAATCGATGACACGGATTTGATAAACGCAATCTTGATATTGTTGATACAGCTGTTGCGCCTCATCCGTGATCACCGGATTGTCAGCAAAAACAACATTAATTCTTGCGATAAAGATGAGAACCCAGACAACCAAAGACAGGACAAAAAATTTGGGAGGACAGAAATGGACCTTATGAAAAGGAAAATCTATTTTTGGAATCATGCCGCAGCTTTAAATTTACCCCAAGAACGACCGAGATGACAGAAGAAAAAACTTCTGAAGTTAAATCCTCCTTAAACTCTATATTTGTCTTTAGAAACCACGATCGCGGCGGCTAAAGACAAATCCAAAATGTGCCGGGAAAATCAAACCCGGCACACTTCAGAATTCAGTATAATTTTAATCTCAAGAAACTACAACTAATTACTTAAATAAACTCAGTCGTTACTTGATCTCAATTTTTTTGGATGTCGGTTTAACCGCTGACAAAGCCGCCTTAGGAATTTTAACGGTCAAAACGCCGCCCTCATAAGAAGCATTGACCTCATCCGTCTTCGCGTCATCCGGCAAAGGAACGGTCCTTGAGAAAAACCCGAACGAACGTTCCTTCCTGCGGAATTTATTTTGATCGCTTTCCTCAACAGCTGTCTTTTTTTCTCCGGAAATAACAAGGTTTTTATCTTGAACCTCGATATTAATCTGATTCTTGTCCATCCCAGGGATATCTAATTTCACGATATACCCATTTTGATCTTCTTTCATATCGACATCCGGGTTGAGCATATTCCGGTGATCAAAAAAACCCAGCGTCTCTTGCCCCCGCCAAAAACTGTCGTTAAACATCCGGTTCATTTCTTTTTGCATGTCTTCCATCTCGGAAAAAGGGTTCCATTCCGGCTCAATCCGCTGACTATAATGAGCAACGGGAGGTTGAGTCTGTGCTTTAAGCTGTTTTTCCAGCGCGGCGGTCCTTTCTTTTAGGGCCTGAATTTCATCTCTTAAAGCCTTTTGTTCTTCTTGGGGATTTTGCGAATACGCTTTTAAAGAGACAACTCCCGACATAATCACAAAAATCGTAAGACCAACGATCATTTTTTTATTTTTCATAGGTCCTCCTTTACGAATTTTTTACGTTCCGATTAACTGTTTAACTTTATTCAACAAGATCTGATTTCCCTCGGACTTATCAAAATAATCGTCCGCATTAAAGATAAAATATCTTTGCTGTTCTTCAGAGAACACACTCGACACAATCACTTTGACCCCGGGGCATTCATTGCGAATGATTTCAAAAAATTCCAGACCGCTGATTTTAGGCATCGCGATATCAAGGATAACCAGATCAAAATCTTTCATTTTCTCGGCAAGTAATTTATACAATTGATAATCATCCGGGGTTTCTACGGAAATATACCCCGCTCTGGTCAATAATTTGTTATATAAATTGCGGATATAAGAATCGTCATCAATGATCAAAATCCTTTTTGACGGCGTCTCCCGCAACACTTGCTTAATCTTGGCTAATAAAACCCCGAGGCTCTCTGACTTGTCATAATAATCGGCGGCGTTTTCGATCATTCGGCGCTGTTCATCCAAAGGCAAAACACTGGACACGACCACCTTAGTATTTTTATGGAACGCCTGAATAATTTCATAAAAGACCATGCCCTTCACTTCGGGCATATTAATGTCCAGCAAAATCAGGTCGATCTTTTCTTTGATTAATAGCTTATTCGCGCTGACGGCATCGGAAACGGAAAAAATTCTAAAACCTTGTTGAATCAAAATCTTGCTTAAAATATTCCTGAGTTTCTCTTCATCATCAACAATAAGAATTGTTTTCATCACCACCTCCGTTCTTTCAGCTTCAACAAATTAAATTGGGTGGCAGATGAGGGAATCTGCCACCCGCAACGAAGCTATTTCGTAAGAGCTATCATTGAAGCCTCGTTGATTCCATTTTTGATGGAATATTTCACTTTAATATTTTCGCCTGTTTTGATCTGGCTTAACGTGATCGCTTTGGCATTAGCGTCAGTCACAATCGCTGATGTGGCGAGAAACGTTAATTTATTATTATCGGCGCCTTTAATAATGATTTCTGATTTTGCCGGATCGGTTAAATTGACAGCATCAACTGTTCCGCTTGCCATCTTCAAGTCTGCGGCCGACGATACCTTGGGCTTGCTGGCCATAGCGCCCTGATCCGCAGCAAAACAAAGGGAACCTACGGAAATCAAACCAATAAGCGCAATGATAATTTTATTCATCAATGTCCTCCTTTTAATTGAACAAATTATTTTTCGAATGAGTGGATCCTATTTTGACTCTTGTGTCGCATTGTCTGCTTCTTTTTTCTTATGATGTCTCCTCTCCCGCTTGACTTTCTTCTTCTCTTTCGAATCATCTTGTCTGTTTACAGATTCTACGCTCTGAGGAGCTTTATTATTTTTGCTCTTTTTTGTTCCCGCATAACTTTTTGAAGATACGCCCGTAAGAAAAAGCAGGAGAACAACAAGACCAATAAAAAATTTTTTCATTCCAGATCACTCCTTTCCTTCGAGTATTAAATTCTTGAAAAAGCATCGCGCTTTCTCACCTTCTTTTCGTTCTTTTATGGAGGAAAATATATCAAAAGCAAAATAAAGACACCGTTAAAATAAAGTTAGAATTTTCTTATTTTGGAAAAAGAGAAATCGGAGAAAAAAGAAAGGATTGATGAATCGAAATCAGAAAAATTTAGACCAATGGCAAGGTGACCGTAAACGTTGTGCCTTGGCCCAATTCACTCTTAACGTGGATATCGCCATCATGGGCGCGGGCGATCGAAAGGGCGATCGTTAATCCGAGGCCGCTGCCAAATTCAGGGCTTTGGTCTTCTCCTTTGACGCGGAAGAATTTAGTAAAAATCTTTTTGATGTCCTCGGGAGAAATTCCTACGCCCGTATCTGCGATGGTTATAACGGCTTGTTTGTCCTGGCGGATCAAACTCATTTGAATTTTACCGTTTTTGGGGGTGAATTTGACCGCATTGCCGATCAAATTAAAAAACAAACGTCTTAAATGCACTTTATCACCAGAGATATAAAAATCTTCGTTCGCAATCTGCAAGGTCACATCGATATTCTTATCTAAAGATAAAATTTTTGAATTTTCATAGATATCCCGGATAAACTCGCTTAAATTGAATTTCTCAAAATTAAAAATATCCGGCTTGTAATCCAGTTTGGCCAATAAAAGCAGGTCTTTGATAATTTTAATCAGCCGACTCACCTCTTCTAAGCTCACCTGCAATGCGCGCTTGTACTCTTCTTTATCCCGGTCATCATTTAAGGCAAGCTCGATTTCTCCCCGGATAATCGCTAAAGGCGTCTTAAGCTCATGGGCGACATGTGAGCTGAATTCATTGATATGCTCAAAAGATTTTTCTAGCCGAGTTAACATCGTGTTTAAAGAGGCGATAAGGTATTTTATTTCTTGATCGACGGGATATTCTTCAATACGGACACTCAATTCCTTGTGCGAAATATTATTGGCGATCTCTGTGATGCTTCGAACGGATTTCAAGATGTTCTTGACGAAAAAAGCTCCTAAAAAGCTGGTCAAGAACAAAACCAGGATAACAGTCAAAAACATAAAAAGCAGAAGTTTATCCAGCACATGCAAGGCGGAAGAAAGAGGTGTGCCTATTTGAACGACAATATAAAAATTTTCCTTATACTTGATAGGAAAATTGATGGCTCTCAGCTTATGATTTTTATCTATTAAATCTTTAAATGTCATTTGCCGGGTTGAAAAGACAAGATTTTTCTTAAAGAGAGCTTCTATATCTTCTTTAACATTCTCCGAGACTAGAATGGAGTTTCCTGCAGAACTCAGGATGACAATATAATCATTCTTCAAATTCAGCGTCTTTACTTCTGAATGCCATAATTCGTCAATAATTGTTCTTTTATTTAAACCGACCTGCTCCTGACTAAGAAACTCTGTTATAAAACCGACGGGGTGGCTCTCAATCTTTCCCAGCTGCTCATAAGCGCGGATGATATCCGAAATCTCATTGGCTTTAATCCTTAAATCTTCGTCCAAGTCGCGGTAGAGAACATTGCGAATATCATAATAAATAACCGCGCTGTAAATAAAAAGGACGACCCCCAAAATCGAAGTATAAAGAACGCTGGTTTTAAATCGAAGGGAATTGAATTGCATTATTCTTTCAGGATATATCCGGTACCGCGGATGGAATGGATCAGTTTTTTAGGGAAACCTTCATCTATTTTATTGCGCAAATAATTAATATAAACATTAATCACATTCGAGAAACTGTCAAAATTTTCATTCCAGACGTGTTCGGAAATCATGGTCCGGGTCACCACTTGATTGACATGCAGCATTAAATATTCTAAAAGGGCGTACTCTGTGCTCGTCAAATTAAGTTCTTTGCCGCACCGCTGGACTTTATGAGAAATCTGGTCTAACTCCAGATCCGCCACTTTGAGCTTGGTTGTTTTTTCTTTCCGTTTCCTGCGCAACAAAACCCGCACCCTGGCTAAAAATTCTTCAAAAGCGAATGGCTTGGTCAAATAATCATCCGCGCCCGCATCGAGCCCCAAAACTTTATCATCCACTTCGTCTCTGGCGGTCAGCATCAAGACCGGAACATCCTGATTCTTTTTCCTTAGCTCCTGACAAATCGATAAACCGTTTTTGATCGGAAGCATCACATCCAGAATAATTAAATCATACGTGTTGACTTCGGCCAAAAAAAGCCCCTGTTCACCGTCATAAGCGACATCAACGGCATAATGCTGTTCTTTCAGTCCCCGCTGAATAAAACTGGCCATTTTCTTTTCATCTTCCACTAATAAAATACGCATAATCAATTAAACTCCTATGGAAGAATTTCTACGACTCTCCAAACCGGATAATCCGACAGCAAACTACCTAAATAAGTGTGGGCGCTCGTCAAAATTTTATCCGGATTGCCTAACAAATCCATCGGAATAGAGATCGTAATTTGTTTTAGCTTACGCTTTATTTTAATTCCCTGACCAGGAATTTTCTTGTTTTGATCAAAAATTTGATGAAAAATCGCGCCGATTTTAATGCGCAGCTTGGGCATTCGTTCGAAAGAATAATTTTCTTTATAACCAAAAATACATAAAGAAAGACCGACCGTTTTCCCTAACGGACGCGATAGTTTAAAATGAAAATTTAAATTAGCACCTTCCAAAGATAGCGTCTGTTCTTCTAATCCGACGAATAAATTTCTCTCTTCTTCGGTCAATACCTCCTTGGCCGGATAACCGTCATTATCTTCTTGTTTTATGGCCAACTCATGAATGGTTGCGTCCTCCGATATCTTCAAAATTGGAAATTCTCCAAACAATTCATCAGCGCGGACAAACGATTCTAAATATTTCTGACTTGAACGGTATTGCGTCGCATGTTGTTTAAGGGCCTCCCGCTTGCGCAAGACTTCTTCTTCAGAAAGAGAATCAATTTTCCAGGCTATTTTTTCCTTTAATCTTGCCGGCGGCTCCATTTCCTCCAATGGATAATACCCTTTCTTTTTCGCCCACGGAACAAAATGAACAAGATATGGATAAATTTCCGGATTTATCAAATCTTGGAGATCCCACAAAGCGACGCGCATAAACAAATAAAACGCATTATGATCACCATTATGATCCGCCGGATGAGAAACAAATATTTTTGTAGGTTTAAAATCACGCAAGATGGTTTCTAAATCCCGAAGAACTTCTTCTCCTTTATAAGCAGCCCCAAACCGAAACGCATTTGGATAAGGGACCGCGTCGACTTTAGTGAGCAAACTATGATAGCGATGGCGATCATTCCAATGTTGATACCAGATATTTAATGTTCCAAAATCCGGATAACCTAAGAAGATCACCTGCTGTGGCCTAAGCCCGAGATAACCAGCTGCTTTAATGGCCTCATTAGAACGGACCAGCCCCATGGATTCGACAGCCCTGGGAACGACGACCGGATGCTTGCGATCAATCAAAAAAGCCCACTCATTCGCATCGCCATAGGTCAAAAAAACAATCTGAATTGGAATGTTCCGTTCTTGAGCTTTTTGCAATATTCCGGCGCACCCTAATATCTCGTCATCCGGATGAGGAGCCAGCACGATGATACGGTCATCTTTATTGAATACTAGCTCGGATCCCGACGATTCTTGAACCGGAGTTTGATCAGCACTCGCCTGGGGAACCATCATTCTTAAAAACACAAACAGAATGACCAAACAGAAAAAATTCTTATTGAGCAAAACAAATTTAAATTCTTTCATTAATTAAACCAACACAATAGACATCTGTGCCAATAAAAGCATTAAAAACATTTCATAAAGATTTTGCAAAGATATAAAAATAAAATTCTCTTCCCAAATGATACTTAAGATATGTTCTTCTTTTTCTAAATAAAAGAGAAAAGCCTGATTTCACGAAGAATTTTTTGGCTTGCTCCGAGACAGTTCCCAAATAAACGCCGGGGATATGATTCTGTTTTAAATAATTTAAATAAGCTTCCATCAATCGTGTCCCGACATTTTGTGCTCGGAAATCCCGATAAATATTGATATGCAAAATAGCCGGGTAAGTCTTTTCTAACGGGGGCATCCAGAATTCCCCCTTGAATGCACTAATCAGGATGCTCCAGAAGAAATTTAAATTATGCGGTTGATATAAAAGTCCTTTACGCCACGATTTTATTATTATTTGCGGAATAATCTTGCTGGCCATAATTGGTTGCATTTTCTTTGCATCCTTCGCCCCAATTATATAACCAATCACCTTTTGATCCGCCTGTGCGACAAAGCTGGATTGCGGTTCATAATCGGTAAAATAAATCGTCAAGGCGTCCGCTAAAATATCGTCGTCAAAAAATCGACGTCGATTTTCGCCGAGAAATGACGTCTCGCAACTGATCTTTCTGACCGCCTCCCGGTCAGCTGAGTTAAAAGGCCGGATGACGACCTCTGGTTTCTCTGCCATTATTACAGGTTAGATAGTTTGTGTTGTGTTAAAAGGAAATAAACGCCCGGAACGACAAAAAGCGTAAAAAACGTCGAGAATATCACGCCGCCGATGACAACCGTCGCCATCGGTTTCAAAACTTCCGCCCCTGATCCAAGCGCTAAAGCCGGCGGAACAGCGGCGGCAATTGTCGCGAGAGACGTCATTAAAATTGGCCTTAAACGGATCGGACAGGCCTCTAATAATGCGTCCCGAACATTTATTCCTTTTTCTTTCAATTGATTCGTAAAATTAACCAACAGGATCGAATTCTTTTTGACAATCCCCATCAGTAAAATAATACCGATAAAACTATAAATATTCAACGATTGTCCCGTAATCCAAAGCGCGATCAGCGCCCCCGTCACGCTGAAAGGCAACGCAATCAAAACCGTAACCGGATCTTTATAACTGTTAAATTGCGATGCCAAAACCATATAAGCGACCAAGATCCCCAGCCACAAGATAAAGAAAAGACTGTTGAAAGATTCCTGGAATGTTTGGGCGTTCCCGCCGTAGGAAGCGTGATAATGCTCGGGGAGGACCTCTTTGACGATTTTGTTCGTCGCTGCCATGGCGTCGGACTGAGATATGCCCGGAGCGATATTCGCAAAGATTGAAATCGAGCGTTCGCGGTTGCGACGGGTAATGCTTAAAGGTGTTTTTTCTTCATTTATAGTTACGACATCTTTTAGCTGAACCATTTCTCCAAAATTATTCCATACCGATAAATTTTCCATGTCCTGGGCCTGAACGCGCTGAGAGGGAATCAAGCGAATACGAACATCATAACGATGGCCTCCCTGGGTATATTTGGCCACGCGTTCGCTGGCCATCATCGCGTTAACTGTCCGGCCGATGGCCTCCATATTCACTCCGTGTTTGGCTGCCTGTTCGCGATTGGGATAGATTCTTATTTCCGGAATCCCTTCCTGAAAATTCGTATCAATGTCCGTCATCAGGCCTGTCGCCGACATTTTTTCCTGAATTTGAGATCTGAGTTCCGCCAGTTTGGTCCATTCCGGACCAAGAATGGTCAACTCAATGGGAAATCCTCTCTGCGCTGAAAAACCGCTCAAGGAAGGATCCTGGATGATGACTTTCAAATCTTTGATCTTATTCAATTCTTTTCTAAAAAAGGCCATGATATCTTTTTGTGAAGGTCGGTGTTTATACGGCTCAACAGCCGGTCGATCGGGAGGTTCTTTAAGCGTGACAAAAATTTGCCCGCGATTCACTTCGCCCCCGCCAAATCCGCCGATCGCGCTGAAATAACGCAAAACCTCCGGGCGGTTCATGATAAACTTTTCGGCTTCGATAAAACGCTGATCCGTAAATCCGATCGATGATCCTTCCGGCGTCTGCAACCGGCAGAAGAACATGCTTTGGTCCTGAGACGGAACGAATTCTTTTCTTAATTTTGAAATGATCCCCAGCGAAACGCAAAACATAATCGTGGCTATGATAATGACCGCATACCGGTATTTAAGCGCCGCTGCCAATAACCGACGATAACCCCCAGATAGTCCATGAAAAAATCTATCCATTGTCCGGCCTAACCTCGAACTTCGAT
>JAHFFY010000010.1:34003-63392 GCA_023247705.1 Candidatus Omnitrophota bacterium
GTGAGCAACGCATCGGGGTGAACGTCAAAGCCTCCAGCAGAGAAATCGCGACAGCGATCGTAATGGTCAAGCCAAACTCGTAGAAATATTTCCCCATGATCCCTTTCTTAAACGCAACCGGCAAGAAAATCGCGATGATGGCCAGCGTGGTCGCAGTCGCGGCAAAGGCAATTTGTCGAGCGCCCACGCGCGCGGCCTCGATCCTATCCAGCCCTTGTTCCCGGTAACGCATGATATTTTCAAGGACCATGATCGCGTCATCGACGACAATTCCGATCGCGAGAGACAATCCCAACATGGTAAAGGTGTTTAAAGTAAAATGAAAAAACTTCATAAAAATAAAGGCGCCCAATACGGAAACCGGTATGGCCAGCAAAACATTAATCGTGGCGCTGATCGATCCCAGGAAAAACCAGCAAACCAGAGACGTAACAATCGCCGAGAGAATTAACGTAAACGTCAATTCATGGATCGAGTCTTCGATAAATTTGATGTTATTGACGGTCAAGCTGACGTCAATTCCCTCCGGAAGATCTTTTTGGATTTCCTCCAGCCGCTGCAAAACTTTTCGGCCGACTTCAACCGTGTTGACGTTCCTTTGTTTTCGGATCCCTAATCCAATTCCCTGTTCGCCATTTTTTCTCGATATCCGTCGTACATCAGCCAACCCGTCTTCTACTTGCGCAACATCTTTAATAAAAATCGGGGTGTACACGGGTCTGCCGCCGCGCTTCGAAATCCTGAGATCGCCGAACTCCTCCGAAGAGAAAACTTCACCCATCGAACGGATATTGAATTCCTTTGTCTCGGTTTCAATGCGCCCGGCTGGAATCTCGGTATGACCTTCTTCGATCGCAGTAATCACATCCATGACCGTCAACTCATAGCTCTCAAGTTTTTTAGTATCAATCCAGATTCTTAAATTCCGTTCCAGCAAACCGCCCAGAAAAACCTCTCCTACGCCATTGATCGTCGCGAAACGGTCTTCGAGACGATTCTGGACATAATCCATAAGATCGCGCAATGGAATCTTTCCTGTGGCCGTGATCCATACAATCGGTTGATCTTCGGGGTTTGATTTGGAAACAATCGGCGGGTCCATGTCTTCCGGTAATTGCCGCTGGGCCTGGGACAACTTCGTTTGAACCTCCTGGACCGCAACGTCGACATCCCGTTCTAATTCTAGATCCAGCGTCACTGTCGCCTGCCCCTGACGAACGGTCGAGTTTATATCTTTAATCCCCTGAACGGATGTCACCGCCTCCTCAACAACATCCACCACGTCCGTTTCCATAACCTCGGGGGCGGCGCCCTCCCAGCTTAAACGGATCGAGATCGTTGGAAAATCGACATCCGGCAGTTTGCTGACGCCCATGTCCTGAAAACTGATCGCGCCAAAAAAAATCAGCCCCAGCATGAGCATCCAGGCAAACACCGGTCTTCGAATGGAAATATCAGAAAGTATCACGGTCAATCGCTCCCAAAGAAACTTGAAAATTCCAATAATCACGGTTGAATTCATTATGCGCGGCAATAAAATCCCGCTGGGTGTCTTGAAGCTCCTGCAATGAATCCAGAACATCTAGGTTGTTCACAAGATTATTATTATAATCTTCCTTTTGATATCGATAATTATCTTCCGCGGCCGTGACCGCTTTTGCTAACGCTTCTTTTCGCTTCCAGGCGGTCTTAAGACTCACGTAAGAATTTTTGATATCTTGCTCTGCTTTTCTTTTCGCTAAGTCTAATTGTAATTTGGCTTGGGCTAATTGCGCCTTTTCGACCTTAACCGCCCCGGAGGTTTCTGTGCCTTTAAAAATAGGAATCTCGACTTTTAAGGTGATATCCCAATCGATGTTTTTGGAACTCCCCGTTCGTTTAGTATAATAATTACCGTCCAGGCTCACCGCGGGCCAATATCCCGCATAAGCCACCAAGACTTCTTTTTGGGCCATCATCCACGCTTCTTTCGCCGCCCGAACATCCGCCCTTTCGACGGCTTTAGCCAGATAATCATTTTCATCCGATAAATCCGTCTGAATATCCGCGGAATCTTCAATATGCACGACCTCTTGTCCCGTCAGAAATTCCATTAATTGCCGCGCGACCTCTTTTTGGCTGTTTACCAATTCGATCTCCGCTTCAAGACGTCTTAATCTCACCTCTGCGCCGGCCACTTCACTCTTGCGCGAACGTCCCAGATGAACGCGTTTATTCAATTCCTCCAGACGATCGGTTAATACAGTTTGAATCACCTTCAACGCCTCCAGATCTTCCTGATAAGCTAACAAGAAATAAAAGGCGTCCGAAACATCCTTAAAAAGAAGCTGTTGCGCCCTGATCTTTTGGGCTTCGCGTTGACGACGCTCGGCCCTACTGGCGGCCATCGCTGCGAATTCTTTAAAACCGGAAAACAAAGGCTGGCTAAAAACAAATTTGCTCTCGGGGATTTCGGAGGAAGCGTTTGAACTTCCGCCGCGATCCTGCCATTCTTGCGAAGTGGAAAACGTTACTTGCGGAAGAATACCGCTCAAGGCTTGGCGAAACCGCCCATCAGATTCTTTGATTAGCTCCTGCTCGATCGACAGCGTTTCGCTTTGCTTTAAAGCTAGTCGATAACAATCAAATAAATTCAAGCCCTGCGTTTCGCTGGCTGAATTTGTTTGCTGGTCATGATCTTCGGCAGCAGAAATTAAAACACAATCAAGGAAGGGAAGTATAAAGAAAAGCAAAAGCGGGACTATATTTTTTTTATTAAAAAACATGGTCAATCCGTTTACCCGATAACATGTCGTATCACAATCTAAAAGAAAAAAGCAGGCAGGGTTGTTGCACCGTTCGGGTTAAAGATAAATTAAAACGACTGAACGTCTTTGGCTAAAATTAAATTTTAACGATTTGGAACGCTTCTGAACGACTTGACGAGAAAGGAACTTATCGATCAATGAGCAACAGATGAAGAGCGTTACTAATTATTTTGAAATTATTCTAAAAAATGGAAAATCTCTCCATCGCCTATTTCTTTTAAGATAAATTGATTTTATATTACAAAAAATACTTTAGAATGCCTGACAATAAAATTGTTAAACAAGAGGGAGCCAATTAACTTTAAGTAAGCAACCTGTCTACCCTCTTATTCAAATTACAATTTTACAACTTTTGCAGCTTGCTCGCCTTTAGGGCCTTGCTGAATGTCAAACTCGACATTTTGGCCTTCATCCAACGATTTATAGCCGTCACCCAAAATCGCACTGTGATGCACAAACACATCACGGCCTGATTCCGGAGTAATAAATCCATAACCTTTTTGGTTGCTGAACCATTTGACAACGCCTTTGACCATTTTTGTTTCCTCCTTTTTCTTAAATTATTAAGCCTTCAACTAAAAGTAGAGTTCCCTACAAAAAATCCGAAAGACAAAACTCTATCTTTCGGACCAAGGGTTCTCATCTTAGTTGACCTGCTAAATTTTTCGTTTTTCAATATCGCTTATTTTAACTACTTTGTCAATAAATTATTTTCTAACTTAAATACTCATAAAATATTACAAAAATTGATACTTAAGAATCTTTTAATAAATGTGTTTTATTAATATTTCAACACCTCAATCAGATTTAATTTTGAAGATTAATAGGCCGGCCACTTTTCAAAAACCAACCCCACCGCCAAGAAAACACTCAATACGTCACCAAAAAATATATTTATTTTTTAAAACAACCAACAATTTCTAAATCATGCGGGGGTTGGCGATAAAAACAGAAAAGTGAGGGGAGATTACTGTTTATATTTTAACTTTTCGTTTTGGTAGCAATATTTAAAATCTTGACTCCTGAATCCTTGAGAATATCCATGACCCTGACAACATCCTGAAAGCGGCAGGATTGATCCGCCGCGACAATCACACTGGTATTCACATCATTGATCATTAAAGAATCTATTTTGTTTTTTAATTCTTTGCTAGTCAACAATTGGTTTTCGAGATAAATAATCCCTTCCCCGGAAATAGTAATCAAAACCTGCTTTGAATCCCTCTGGCTCCCTTTACTGGAAGCTTCCGGAAGTTTGACCGATATATTGTTTTGAGAAATCAAAGGGGTCGCAATCATAAAAATCATCAACAACACCAAGATAACATCAGTAAAAGGAGTAATATTAATTTCGGCGATCAGGCCTTGTCTTTTATATACTCTTCTCATTTCGTTTTTTTCTGTCCTTTCACCAAACTAATAATTTCCGATGAACAAAGATCCATATCCATAACAAATCCGTTTATCCTTTTAACAAAATAATTATACGCAATGACGGCGGGGATCGCAACAAAGAGCCCCGCGGCCGTACAAACCAACGCTTCGGAAATCCCTCCGATAATAACGTTAATCCCGCCCGACCCGATTTGAGAAATATCCCGGAAGGTATGAATGATCCCACCGACTGTCCCCAAAAGACCAATATAAACCGCGGTGCTTCCAATGGTCCCGACGATCGATGTCCGTCGTTCCAAATTATCGATCTCCACAATAATTTCTCGTTCCATCGCCGAAGATATTTCCTTTTCATCCAAATTAGACGCGCTTAATGCCGCGGCAATGACGGAAGCAAACGGGGTCAAGGTATCTCTGCAAAGTGTTAACGCTTTTTGCATTTCACCTCTTATAAGCTGTTCCCGGATAGACTGCATAAAACTCACTCTCTGGACGCGCGAACGTTTGTAATAATAAAAGATTCTTTCTATAATCACGGCAATCGAAATCACGGAACATACAAGGAGCAAATAAATAATGGGCCCGCCTGTTTTCAACCCTTCGCCTAAAGTAAAATTTTTCAACATTGGCTCTCCTTATTAATTTTAACTTTAAATAATTGCATAAAAAAATTTCAAATAATTGAAAACGCAATCATGATAGCATATTTAAGGGATTTTTTTCTATCGAAAAATTTATCTGCTAGACACGAATAGGAAGAATGATGAATGGAATCCCTTTTTGATAAAACCGTCTTTGAATCGCGAAGACAGTGTAGTTATGCAGTAGCCGGTTGATTAATGTTTCTTTCGGAAAGACCAGTTGCCCGCCGAAAAAAACAACTCCCGAATAACGATCAACAACACTTTGAACCAAACTCTCAACCTCTTCAACCACCTCTGTGCCTATCGACGAGATACCTTCCGCATAATACCCATTATTATTCATAAATTTTATATAACGATCCAAATCTTTTTTTACTAACGCCTCTAAACGGTCGATCTCTTCTCTTCCCTTAAAATTCCCCGCATCGATAACCCCGACCTGAACAAAAATAAAATTCCTGAATTCTTTACCAAAATTTTTGATCACGGCCATCAGGGTGTGCAATCCTAACCCGTTATACCCATTCACCAGGATCACCGCAGTCTTGGCTTGCGGATCAAATTCAACGGGACCGAGACCATGCTCCACCGGAAGCAACGATACATCCACCAGTGAATTCAAACGCTTCAACATCTTTAACGTATCTTTATAATGCCGTTTGATCGTAAAAGCCAAAAAGGCCAGGGATGCGGTAATCACCAGCGTAATCCATCCGCCATCATGAAATTTAAGGATGGTCACCGAACAGAGGATAAACGTCGTCGCCATTAAACCCAGACCATTAATAAATATTTTCTTGATCCATCGTTTTTCTTTCTCCCGCACCTCCCACCAATGGCGCACCATCCCCGCTTGGGAAAGACAAAAGGTAATAAACACATTGATACTATAAAGAACCACCAATAAATGCACTGAGCCGTGCGTCAAACACACCGTGATCAAAGCGGCCGTTCCCATCAAAACAACGCCATTTTGTGTGACCAACCGATCGCTCAAACTGGAAAATCTGGACGGCATCCAACGATCAAGCGCCATATTGGCTAAAACCCTAGGGCCATCCAGAAATCCTGCCTGGGCCGCGACAAAAAGCAACATAGCTTCCGAGACCAACGTCACTAAGACAAACAATGGCCCCCACGGATCCGGCCAGACATGGCTCATATTTTCAAACAACACCGCGTTCAAGGTTTTACCCGGTTGATGTTCCAGATTAAAAAACAGATACGAAATCATAAGGCCAGCCACGGTAAACGCCAATGAAAACGACATATACTGCATTGTTCTTTTACCCGTCTCAACTTTAGGCTCTCTTAAAATCGGCAGACCGTTACTCACCGCCTCAATACCGGTAAAAGTCCCGGCGCCCAAACTATAAGCTCTCAAAATAATAAAAATCAATCCCCAGAATCCCACTTCGGACTGTGTAACGCCCATTTCAGCTAAACTGGCGGTTGTGATCTCCGGAATTCTTCCTAAATGAGTAATCAAAGAATAAGCAATGGCAAACAAATGCGTCACAACAAAGGTAAGAAAAATAGGGGTGAGCGGAACGACCGATTCTTTAACCCCGCGCATATTCATAAACATCAAAAGAAAAACACCAAAAAGGGCAAAATAAAATCGATAAGGAATAAATTGTTGCGGAAGAATACTGAATAACGCGTCCGCCCCGCTGGCAATGGAAATAGCGATCGTAAGCACATAATCAATAAGAAGCGCGCACCCGGAAATCATGCCCAGATTGGGATTCAATAATTTACTCGCAACGAGATAACC
This sequence comes from Candidatus Omnitrophota bacterium, assembly GCA_023247705.1. GTDB lineage: Bacteria > Omnitrophota > Gorgyraeia > Zapsychrales > JAHFFX01 > JAHFFY01. The sequence goes on from JAHFFY010000010.1 coordinate 40,627, forward strand.
GCCACCACCCGTAGGAAAAAGTTCTATGATCTGAGAATAACTGGCGCTAATCAACAAAACCGTCATCGCGGCCAAAATCGCCACAAAGATTCCCAAATACTTGTGCTCTCCTAAGGCAATAAAGGCCTCTTCGGGACCATAACAAGAGGAAGACAGGCCGTCCGCTCCCAAACCAACCCAAGCAAAAAAGGCAATGAGAGAAAGATGTCGAAAAATATTACGATCTTGAAGATCTTTCTCTTTTCCAATCACTAAATTTTTAAGAATCTTTAAAAACGGCATGATAGCACCCCAAAACAAAAAACCAAAGAGTATTCTCTCTGGCTTACTCTCTCAATCTGATTTACGGAGTTAGCTGTCGGGCTAGAGGTGAGACGCCTCTTATCCTTGACTATTGTAAGTTAATTCTTTGAATGAAAGATATTCGCCCCATTGGGTCACTCTTGGGTCCCCCGTTTTCTGCTTATTTTCGAAAGCCTGACTTTCCGCTTTCAGCAGAAATTCAAAACATATGAAAGAAATTATACCTTAAAACCCTCAAATGGCAAGCCCTGTCATAGTTTTTATTTAAGAGGTAAAACAACTCCTAGCTACTCTTAAATCATTAAAATTGCATGATCAGCGCGCTGTCCAGATGCCTTTTAATTCCTGATGGACCCCGCCAAGCTCCTGCACGGCAGGAGAAAGATAAGAAAACGCCACTGACCCCGAAGCACAATCCAAGGTCACTTGGGGGCCGGAAATTAAAAATAAAATAGCAAATAAAACAAAAGGTATACGCATAAATCCTCCCAAAAATTATTTTTAATGACAACCATTCCTCCTGAAACGGGCCTTGCCGGTCTGAAGAGCGTTCAGGTTCTATTCAGGCAAAGAAAAACCAACTGTTATAAAAGGTTATACCTTGGGGATATGTTCGATTTGTCTGGGATTGAGGAGAGAATAAAGAACTTAAGATTGTTCGAAATAAAAAAATTTTTGGGAACAATCAAAATTTTGTATCTTTTGAACAAGATAACAATGATTGATCCCGCCAGATGAGCTGTTATCTTTTCGGGGAGCCCCGTACTGACTGAAAATCATCTTAAAACCATTTTGCCCCTGACTTATCAAAAGGTTGGAACAAAGACAAATAGCTCTTTGGCCGCCGCAGGCTTTTGCTTCTTGGGAAGGCTTGATAAAAACACCTAAGGGCAGGATCCAAACAAAGAAACAAAAAAGAATTAAGAGCGTCTTAAAGCGAAGCATGGATTCTATTTTAAAAAAGCGCTGATAATGAATAGCTAAAATAATCACACCTCTCTTGTGCCACGCAGGATTCCCGATGATGCTTTTTATGATTCTTCAAAAAACGTTGTAATGGTCATAGTTTGGTTATGCAACTCGCATTTGGCTCCTGGCGTGAAAGGAGAAATTTCTCCGTATGAATAAAAACCGGTTAATACCGTTCGTTGTCCCAAAATATTGCGGACACTCTCCACTTCCTCCTCGATTCTTTGCTTTAGAATCAATTTTCTGCCAACACAACTGATCAAAATAGCTAAATCCGGTGAATTGGATCCAATGGCGGCATAACTTGCTTGAGCCGCTCCAGCGGCGCCGTCAATCAATCGGTCAAAGTTCGCTTTCATCAGGCGGGCTAAGGCCCCTTCAGGGATCGTTCCGGCAAATGTCATGCTTTGATCTTTTTCATTAACCGATAAAATGGTGCGAACCACCGCTGTCTCGTGATCCTGGGACCGTAAACTCAAAGGAAAAAGCAGGCCCGTTGCCGGCAGTCCTTGTGCATGTTCTCCCAAATATTTCTTGTATAACTCCAGCGCCGATTTTCCATCCATCTCATAAAGAACATTCCCTCGAGAACGCGTCACAACTCTCTCCGGACCAAACGAGTCCCACCCCCCCAGTGAACCGTAACCTATCTTTAATCGACTACCGTAAAAACCGATCGCTGCAACCGTATTTTTTTCTGGAACGCCATCCGCAAAGACCAATGTTTCCTGAAAACGCGCTCCGTCTCCGGATAACCCTCCTGTAATTGTAATATAATTTGGCAAGCCTTTCGTTAATCCTTTAACCAAATCCGTTCCATTAATATTAAGACCGTCCGACAACACAAACACATGAACTAATTTTTCGTGTTTCAACATTTTGGCTAACTTCTCTCCGACAAACAAGCTATCCTCTGCTTTCTCTATCTTAGTCTGTACGCCTTGAATATCTGTATGCTCTAATTGTACTGCGGTGAGAACAAGGCTTTCATCATTCACATCAACTCCGCAAATTTCTCCGGCCGTCGAACATCCCATCCAATAAGCGCTCGGATAGGCCTTTCGCATTTCTTCCAGAAAAGATTTCTCTTTAAGCAAAGAAGTGCTCCCAAACACGATAACCAATTGTGCCTTCGTATTCGCCTCGGCTAAAGAAGTCGGGTGCCAACCGTTAGACGCCATCCACTGTTTTTGTTCAATTTTCATATCCCCCTCCAATCAAAAAATTGCTTACCTTGCGGACTCTTCAACCTTTACTAAATCCATTGGTGAAAGACGGTTCTCTTCAAAAGCAGAAATATTCGCTAAAGTTGTATGCGCGATATTTTCTAAAGCGACATTTGTAAAAAAAGCCTGATGACCGGTAATAAGCACATTAGGAAACGTAAGCAATCGCGCGAAGATATCGTCCTGGATCACCTCTCCGGTTTTGTCTTCGAAAAACAAAGATTCTTCCTCTTCATACACATCCAATCCCAAATATCCTATCTTCCCATTCTTAAGTCCTTCGATAAGGCATCGGGAATCGATAAGCCCTCCCCGGCTGGTATTAATCAACATCACCTGGTCTTTCATCCGCGCTAAGGCTTTTTCGTCGATGAGATAATGCGTTTCCTTGGCCAGAGGAAGATGGAGCGAAATAATGTCGCTTTGTTCAAACAGTGTTTCTTTTTCAACATAGTCCGCGCCTAACGCTGCGCAGTCCGGATTTTGAACGAGATCATACACCAATACCCGGCAACCAAATCCTTTCATGATCGAAACCATCGCACGGCCAATTTTGCCCGTTCCAAGAATCCCGACGGTCTTTCCATAGATTTCAAAGCCCAAAAGCCCGTCTAAAGAAAAATTTCCGTCGCGGACCCGGTTGTAGGCCCGATAAATTTTACGATTCAAGGCGAGGATCAACGCAACCGCATGTTCGGCGACGCCATAAGGAGAATAAGCCGGGACACGGACAACCGTCAGATTAAAGTCCTTTGCGGCGTTTAAATCAACATTATTAAAACCCGCACAGCGCAAGGCAACTAATCGTGTTCCATGCTCAGCCACTCGCTTCAAAACCTCCCGATCTAACCGATCATGGACAAAAACACAAACCACCTCGAACCCAAAGGCTAATTTACAAGTATCCTGGCTTAAATGCGGTTCCAAAAAAATTAATTCATGCCGAAATTGTTTAAGCCTTTCGGTAAAAAATTTTCGATCATAGGATTTCGCGCTAAAAAATGCAACTCGCATCAACATTCCCCTTAATAATTAAAGCTGGAAAGGATCTTTGTTGCCTCGGCAACTGGAAGGGGTTTTGAAAACAGATATCCTTGCCCTTCGTCACAATAAAAATTTTCTAAAAATGTATATTGATTTGCAAATTCGATGCCTTCAGCGCAAACCTGCAATCCGAGATTATGGGCCAAAGCGATAATAGCGGTTGTGATGGCCGTATTATGGGCATTAGAAGGGATATCTTTTATAAAAGACCGGTCAATTTTTAAAGAATCAATGGGGAATGTTTTCAAACAACTTAAAGAAGAATAGCCAACCCCAAAATCATCGATAGAAATCCTGATGCCCAGAGATTTTAATTCTTTTAATATCATGATTGTATAGTTGATGTCTTTCATGGCGGTGCTCTCGGTGATTTCTATCTCGATGGTTAGTCCATCCATTTTGGTTTCTTTTAAAATTTTCTTAATGATTTGCGGAAAGCTTTGCCGTTCGAATTGCAACGCGGAGAAATTGACGGCAACCCCAACATTTTTAAACCCACTGTCATGCCACGCTTTGTTTTGCAAACAAGCGGTCTTAAGCACCCACTCTCCTATGCCAAGAATAAGGCCTGTTTCCTCAGCGAAAGGAATAAATTCCAAGGGAGGAACAATGCCTCTTTTGGGATGAATCCAACGAATAAGGGCTTCCATGCGCATGATTTTCTTTTCCGCCAAAGCAATAATCGGTTGATAATAAAGCTGAAACTCGTTTTCTTTAAGCGCTCTCCTTAATTCGGCCTCCAGGTTAAAAAAATTCATGGCGCGAATATGCATGTCTTTATTAAAAATTTCATACCGGGCCCGGCCATCTGTTTTAGCCCGGTACATCGCAGTATCCGCTTCCCTCAACAAGTCTTCGGGCTTTTGGTGCGAAATCGAATTAATCGTAATACCAATGCTCGCGGTAACAAAAATATCCTGTCCTTCAAGATTAATCGGGGTCGACAAAAAACTCTGGATGCGTTGCGCGACAATGATCGCTTCTTTGATGTTTTGGATATCATCCAAAATCACGGTAAATTCATCGCCGCCCAAACGGGCAACAGTATCCATGGTTCTTAAACACCTTTTCAACCGATCCGCAATGGTTATAAGAAGCTGATCTCCGGATAAATGTCCCAGGCTGTCATTGACTACTTTAAATCGATCGATATCGATAAACAAAACAGCAAATAAATAATCCGGATGCCGCTTGGTCCGTTCCAATAAAAAATTTAACCGATCCAGAAATAACGTGCGATTAGAAAGCGATGTTAACTTGTCATGAAGGGCGTCAAAGCGCAATTGCTCCTCGGCGAGCTTTCGTTCCGTAATATTGCGGATGACGATAATCATCTGATCCGTTAAAAACGACTGAATCCTCGCCTCATAGAAATAGGTTTGATTATTTATGGAACGGGGATACTCGACATTAAAAAGAGCCTTCGTTTCACTCGATTCTTTAATGCCTCTTTCCAGTTTCTCCACAATCTCCGATTCGAAAAGGTCGGATAGCTTTTTACCGACAATCCTCTCTGATTCTGGCAAGGTTTTTAAAAGAGATTCGTCTTTGTATTCCAAAATGACCCCATCCTCGATTCGGATGCGGACTAAAATATCGGGCAGGGCGTTAAAAATTGCGCGTATTTCGGAATTACTTTGCAACAGCTCCTGGGAACTGATTTCGATCGAACGCTCAAGAATCACGCGATCATCATCGGCGTACGAGTAACTTTCATTAATATCTTTGATAAAATTCTCAAAGCCCGGCGGAAAATTTTCTGATTTGAAATCCTTAAAATGCTTTTTTAGTTGGCGTTGCAATAAACCATGGAAATTTTCAGGCATAGGTTAAATATTCCGGGGAATTTGTAAAAATCAAAAAACACGATGGTCTGCTCTGCGAGCAATCAATTACAAAAATATTATCATAGTTCATTCGAAAGAATAAAAAATTCTTAAAAATTTTGCTCTTGCGCCGAACACCTATTATACTTCCCTATAAAATAAATTGTATTTGGATAAAAAAAATACCGGCGGCGGTGGTATAGTATTTTGTTCATTAAAAATGATTCGGCCAAAGAGGAATCAGTCTTATGAAATATTTGCTTCTGTCGATGCGTCCACATCAATGGGCTAAAGGGGTATTTATTTTTTTCCCGCTTATCTTTGGACAAAAACTACTTGATCCGCAAGCTTTCCTGAATACGCTCGCGGCATTCTTTTACTTTGCTTTCGCCGCAAGCGCGATGTATTTAATCAATGATATTTCCGATGTAGCCGAAGATCGCAATCATCCAGAGAAACAACATCGGCCTTTGGCCGCAGGAAAAATTACCGTAAAGCAGGCCGTAATTCTTGCAGCGACTTTAATCATAATTTCTTTTATATGGAGTTTTCTACAGAATGCCCTCGCTTTTTATATTATTGTGTTTTATATCATACTGAACTTCGTTTATACCAAATTTCTAAAACATTGCGTGATTATCGATATTTTTTGTATCGGCGCGTTCTTTTATCTCCGGATTCTCCTGGGAGGCGTCGCCGCCAATATTGTTCTCTCTAACTGGCTGATCATGTGCACCATTCTGCTGGCATTGTTTATTGGATTTAACAAACGCCGTTATGACTTGGAGTACTCCAAAAATCCTAAACTCGTCTTCTCAAAATATAACATATCGTTTTTAGACCGTATGATTTCTATTATCGGATCGTGCTTGATCCTTTCCTACAGTTTCTATGTCATCAATCCCGAAACGATCGAACATTTTGGCACTAAAAATTTGATCTATTCCATTCCGTTCGCCTATTATGGGGTGTTTCGCTACATGTATTTAATCGACTCCAAATGGTTTGGGGGCGACCCAGCAAAAATAGTCCTGGGAGATTACAAAATTCAGTTGACTGTCTTTCTATGGTTGTTGACATGCAGCTTCGTTATTTATGTCAAATAACTCAAACACCAAAACAAACAAGACGCTTGTTTTATTTGATTTCGATGGCACGATTACCGTTGGGGATTCGTATTTACAATTCATTATCTTCTCCGTCGGGATCCCGCGGTTCATTTGGGGCATCTTGTTAACGTCACCGTATATCTTGCTCTACACAATAAAATTATTAAGCAATGCCGAGGCGAAACAGCGGGTCACCAAAAATTTTTTCCAAGGATGGGATGAAAAAATTTTCCACGATAAAAGCAAACAATTTGTTGAACAAAGATTGGACGGCATGCTGCGCAAGGAAATGGTCGAGAAAATTATCGCTCACAAAAACAGCGGTCATGATATTTATGTGGTATCCGCATCCTTTGAAGAATATCTCCAATACTGGACCGACAAAATGGGAATACAACTTATTGGAACCCGGCTTGAAACTCTGCAAGGGAAACTGACCGGTCATTTCAAAACATTGAATTGTCATGGTCCGCAAAAAGTCCTGCGCATCCAGGGAAAAATAGACTTAAGTCAATATGCCAAAATTATCGCCTACGGTGACAGTAAGGGCGACCGGGAAATGCTTGGCCTAGCCCAAGAAAAATATTACAAAGGGATAAAACTCTAACCGCAAGCCATACAGCCGGGATGGAAAGTCGTGAATACGTCTGCAATTCAAAAAAAATCGTCGCAACCAAACGACCGAAAGAAGAATCTGGTTTGGTTTGTTCTTGCAGCCTTTCTTCTCTTGCATATCGCGCTGATCTTGATCTACTTTCCTGTTCACTCGGTTACCTCGGGAGCGCCGCTCTCGTCGGGTGATTTGCATTTTCATTTTGCAAGCGCCGCGGAAGGATACTCTATTTTTTCTAAACATCCCCAAATCTGGGCGTACAGCCCTCATTATATGGCTGGATATCCGTTTGGGCTTTGGGGAAGCATGAGCAGGCGCGGATATGAAATCATCCCCGCCTTGATCCCGGGCGTTTCTTTTGAAGTCGCTTTTTATATTTTAATCGTCGTCCTGGCTTTCCTAACTCCGTTAATCGTCGCCCTGGCCTTCAAAATCCTCGGATACAATTGGAGAGAAACAGCGTTGTGCGCCATTCTTTCTATTCTGGTTTATCAGCTGGATCATTCTTTCTTCTGGAACATGGGCGGATTAATGTTTCCATTTGCCGCATCACTGGCAATATTTTATACGGCGTTGCTCCACCAAGGGATTCAATTGAAAAATTTGGCATATTTAATTCTGGCGGGCATAATCCTTGGCGCGATCCTCTGGCTTCATCCTCTCGTCCTGTTTATTTTAATTATAGGAACATTGCTAGTCTTATGGACCAACCGACAAATTATTTTTAAAGGTCCCCTCTGGATGCCTCTGATTACTTTCGTCATCGGCTTCCTTATTATACTACCATGGGCAATCCTTCTTTTCCAATTTATCGATTTAAAACGGACTGTTCTAACCAGTGCATTAACCGTCGGGGTAAAGGATCTCATCATGGATATTTTTTCTGACAGGAGATATTTGCTACCTTTCGATCGTAGAACACTGGAACATGCTGTCTGGATTTTAGCCTTTTTAGGCGCGTTTTCTGCGGACCCAAAAAAGAAACCAGCTCTGTTCATATTCCTGGGCACATTTCTGGGGCTTTTCATCATTTCCTATTGTTTTTGTTTTTTCAGTTTATTAAGTCAACTCGAACCCTACCACTATTTCACCAGCTCCATCATGTTCGCGATTGTTCCTGCGACATCAGGAATGTTAAAATTTAAAGAGCTTTACCAAAAAACAGATCGTTCAGGAAAAACCATCTTCCTTTGCCTGATGCTGATACTGGCCCCATGCTTTACAGCTTATTTAATCGATTTCACCGAGATCCACACCGTGAACAGCGTGGTCCCGGAACGAAAAAACGTCATCCATTTTCTCAATTCCCAAAAAAATATTCCTGGAAGAATCCTGTGTAACGACGATGCTTTCAGCACAGTGATCCAATATTTCACTGGACGAGAAATTATCGGTGGGCCACTCGGAAAATGGTCCATGATGCCGCATAGTTTTTCTAATATTTATGAAAACACGGCGTTTGGTCGTCCGATTGAAAAAATTTCGCCCCGAGAGTGGGAACAATATCTTTCTTTATTTAATATTGCTTTTGTGGTGACTGCTTCCGATGATTTAATCGCAAAAATGAAATCTGTGCCTGAGATGATCAAAGAAACAATTGAATTTGGTAAGATCAAAGTGCTTGAAATCAATCCTGACCGGCTTAGCTGGGTCTGGGGCATGCCGTCCAAGGCCCTCGTGACAGCTGAACCAAACCATATTGTCGTCATGGATCCGCCCGGCGGATCATTCATCTTAAAATATCACTACTTTAAAACTTTGGTCTCTGATCCGGATGTCAAAATCTATCCGGTTGCCGTGCTGGATGACCCGGTCCCGTTTATCGGAATAAATAATGAAAAAGTCCAGCCTCAAATAAATATCTACAATAAAAAATAAATTTGCCTTGGAAGCATCATTTCGGCGAAGGAGGATTCGCGGAAAATTGAGTGAGAATATCATTGCGCGAACGATGTGGCAAAAGGACGATGTCAGCCTCGCCGTCAAGGATCTGGCGGGTTTCCAGGATTTCAAACAGCGTTTCCGAAACTTCTTTGTCCCGGCCGATCGTTTGCAGTGCAATACCGACAATCTCGGACCGGATCGCCGCCGCCCGGGCAAATTCGGAAGCAGCATCTTTCTCGGCGGTGCTGGAAATAATGTTAACCTGATTGGCCCCGTCCTGACGAATCGCTGACGTGACCTGGCGCAGGCGGTTCACGACTTTTTCTTCGATCTGTTTGACCATCCCGACGTCACGGAAATGAACTTTCCTGATATAGACCGAACCCAGTCCATAGCCCCACTCTGTAGACGACGGAGACACTTCTTGCCGGACCGTCTGGCTCATCGAGTGGCGGTTATCAAGCATATCGGAAAGTTTCATATTACTCAAACAGCGGACCGTGGCATTGGCCACATTCGCCCGTAACGACCCGCGCGGGTCAAGATTGCGGAAGACATGCGCCACGGGGTCAGTAATAAACATTTCATACCATACCCCGATCCCCATCGGGGCCCCTTCTTCTGAATTAACAGGATTACTGCGAATATATTCCTGATCTAACCGTAAATCTCGAATATGACACTGGCCCAAAATATTCACAATCAACGCGCCCGGCCCCAACTTGGGCCACAAAAAGTGAAGGCCCGGCTCACGAATGACGCCGATCACATTTCCAAAAAGAACATAAACCCGCGCCTGGTTTTCTGCCACGACGGCAAAAACACCAAGCAAATGACAAAGAAAGAGCACTAACGGTTCTGCAATAAAACAAATAAATACCGTCAAAACCGAATAACTCCAATGATGAATAAAACCCCAAACCATTATTGGTCCGCCTCCACCACGACTCGCTTAGCCTGATTAAATAACATCAATTTATAATTCCTCAAATAAAGACGCAGGCTCTCCGGTCCGCCATTCGCTTTAAGGACGCCCAATTGCTGGGCGAGCTGGTTCAAAAGCTGAACCTCGGCCTGGGCCTTGAGCGTTTCAATCTCGACCGCGCGTTTCGATTGAACGATTTTCTGATCAGCCCCGGCCTGTGCTAAGCTGATTTCCGAAGAAACCTGATTATGCGCCGTGTTAATCGCGGCTAACGCCGATTCAACTTCAACCGGAGGGTCGATCTCGGTGATCAAAGCCGCTTCCATAGTAATCCCGTAACGCGCGCTGGAGGTGCGGCATTCGCGCTCCATGTGGACGTTTAAATCGCTTAAATTTTTTCTTAAATCATTAATGGAGATTCCGGGGACATGGCTGGAAGAGACAACCCCGCCGGAGGCCGGTATCTTGGCAGACTGTACCGGCGCCTCGAAGCTCGCAATCCGTTCCCGCAAGACCGAAACAAAATATCCCATCACATACGCGATGGGATATTGCACACCGAAAAGATACGCGTATAAATTACGTTCATCCACTTTGTAACGGATTTGTCCTTTAAGGCCGGTGTTTAGCTGGTCCTTCGTAACAGCCTCTAAAACGGTTCCATGCTGATTAACGTTGCTATTTTCCGGATCAAAGGCGATGTTGGCGGTTTGGGTCGCGACCGAGACTTTATAAACGCGCTGCCACGGTAACTTAAAATGCAGCCCCGGCGACGTCACCGCGAGAATCGGATACGAATAACGCTCTTTCTCATCAGCGCGAAGATCCGCGGATAAAGGATCCTGGGTTGTCATTCGGTCGCCGAAACGCGGCGCCTTGCCGAACGTCGTCACCACCGCCCGTTCGTTCTGATCAACGGTATAAAGTCCCGTGACCAGACAACGGAGGATAAACCAAATAAGAATTCCTAAAAAAATATATAACATAGAATAGATTTATAGTATCACACTACGCTGAAAAGTAAAAAAATGATTTATTTTTTAGTAGAAAAACTCCACTCACTCGCGCAGAGTAGTTCTCCACACCAGCTCATGACTGGCCAGCGGATTCATAATGAAATCGATCTCTCAATGCCTCACTTTCTCTTCAGCCTTACTTATCACAACCGCCAACTGTTCCTGAAAAACAGACCGGTTCGGATCAAGGGCAACGGCTTTTTTGTAAGCTTGAATCGATTTGGAATATTCCCCCAGATTAAAATAGCAAAGCCCCAATCCGGCGTAAGCGGAAGCATTATCCGGTTCCACGGCCACTTTTCGGTCAAAATATAAAATTCCGTCGTTAAAATTTTTATAATCCTCGCTCATAAAAACCCCCAGCAAATAACGCATCCGGTTTTTCTTCGCGGAATTCCAATTCACACCTGTGAGCAGGATCAAAATCGTGCAGGCGTAAACGAAAGCGCACCGATTTCCAAGCCACATCGACGCCGGATTGTGAATTCTGGGCTGCATTTGATTTTCTTTATGATCGCCTTTCGTCTCTCGGCTAAGAACGAAAATCAAACAGAAAAAAAACATCCAACAAAGAATCCAAAGCAAAAGATAAATTTTTCTTCCTCCTCGCGGTTGATACTGTAATTCGACTGTATTATTTCCAGATGGTAACCAAAACCCCTGAAAGCCAAAATTAGCTTTATAAATTTTTTGGGGCTTTCCATTCACATTTAGTTTCCATCCTTCATGAAAACTTTGCGTATAAACCAAGAACCTATCACGCAAAAAATTGGTTACAAACTTTAAATGATTCGGATCAAAACCCACCACTTGAAAAGAAGAAGAATTCTCAAGAATCTTTTCGGCTTCCCCAGAAGATGATGCGCGGAAAGCATTGAGCAACATTTCATCCGGAGCCTCGACCCAAACGGTGTTATTAAATTCCAGCAAGTCGGTTTGAAACTCCGGCCATTCTTGTTCTTGGTTGTTCCAGGGTCGGACATGGTCATAAAGAATGAATTTATGCCTGACATAATTCAGCCAAACTGTTCGATCCAGCTTCATCGACAAATAAAAAACGCCTCGCCCCAAGGCGCCGGCTCCTTTTGGTTCGACCGGACCGGGCGCATCCTGCATGGCCATGTCATACCAAAAATCTTTAATATATGGACGGAAATGATTGGGCCGCGATTGATTGTTTTCATTCTGGACTGGCCGCGTGTAGGAGAAAACAAGCGGTTGATGTGTTTTGGGAAGATCTCTTTTGTAAGCATGCGCATTCCCTGAATAGGACGAAAAGACCTGGATCGGCTCAAACAAAATCAAAACAGCCAACAAAATTTTAAAAGTCAATGAGCCGGGAGATATCTTTTTGTAAAGTAGCAAGGCAAGGAACACGGCGCTGCCCAGGACGGTTATAACGGTAGCGGGCAAAATATTGTTTTGGGCGTGCAGGAAAAACAAGAAACTGCCGTGGAGCAAAAAAATTGCTGTGAGACTCCAGCTTTTCCGCAAAAACTGCAATCCGTTTTCCAGGAATTCCTGAAATTGAATCACGGCGGTCAAAATCAAAATCGGCATCAAAAAAGCCATGAAAAAAAATAAATTGCGGAAGTATTTAAAATAAAAAATATGTTCATATAAAAATTTGTGAACAGGCGTCCATTCTCCTAAAGAAATCATAAAAATAAGCAGTCCGGTTAGCACGAGAACAATCAGCGCCCGTCCGGCCCGCGCGAAAAAACCGATGAGAATCAAAAGATAAGCAAACGTCGGCACATAAAAGAAATCATCCGAGGCATAACTGAATTTGTCAAGGTGAGAAAACAAAGAATGCAGCGTCACGCGTTCCGCCAAACCGCCAGTATGAGCCGTATCCAGGTAAGACATTTCCGAGGAGCCCTGCAGCGTGTCTTTCAAGCAATCTTCGATATTTTTATTCGAACAATGCCGGGCCGGCACGACAACTTCGCCGCTTCCATCGGCCATGCGGTACAAAACAAGCGGCGTCACCGCCATTCCCAGGGCGATCAAACAAAAAATTGTCAGGAGAAAATGTTGCCGGATGAAGCGGACAACTCCCGATAAAAATTGACCGACAGATGTTCCATCAACCAACATCAAGATCAATGCCGATGCGAGAAAAAGTGTCAAGAAATGAAACGGAATATACGAAGTCGCCAGCATCATGCCGCAAAAAATTATCCCCAAAAAATCTCCCGGCTGATAACGCCTGGCAAACCTGATCAAAAATAAAAAGAACCACACCGCTGGAACAAGCATCAGCAACATATTGCTCTGGGTAAAAATCCCAGCCCCCGCACCGGAAAATAAAAAAACAACCATGCCCCAGAAAGCTGTCTCGCTGTTTTTGACAATGATTTTGGTTAACCCGTAAAAACCGATCACACCGACAAAAAAATAAACCACCAAGTAGGCCACATAAGCGCTCTCGTAATTAACTCCCAGAAGAACCAAAAAAGGAATCACATAGATCGCCGGATTAAAAAATCCCAGAACGACAATGGCGTAGAACGGCGTGCCTAAATAAAGGAACGGATCCCATAAAGGAAAAACCCCCTCGAGCAAACTATTCATAAAGAACTTCACAATGCCGTAACCGGCTAATGTATCCATTCCAACGGTATTTTTTAAGAAAATAAAATCACGAAAAACAAGCAACCAGAGAACAAAAGGAAGGATATATTTCAGAAGAGGTAAAAAAGATTTAGATGTTGATAACGGCATCGTATCCTGAGATTTTACAAAATCTGCCAAAAAATATCAATCGGCTTAATTCCATTTTACGATACTTTTAATCTGCTTAGTTGCTGTAATAGCTTTTTATCATTCTTTCGGGGGGGAAATCTCGAAACAGCTGGCGAACAAAGCCCTGACTCAATTTAAGTTGAATACCTGCCCCAGTTGGACGAGTTTCGCAACTGGTTATTATCAACGGCTTTTGATCGCCGGGTTAATATGCAGTAAACTTAAATGAAACGGATTAACCCGATGGACGAATATCCAAAATCAACTTGTGATCGGAACAAAACCTCTTAAAGTCTTCCAATTCCTTTTCTGCAAATAAAATTTCATCACCTAAACGTTTACACCCAGGGCCAAGCGTCAAGTGCGTGCCGGCAGGGAGATTCCCGGCCCAAGTTTTCAATTCACCATAAGTCGCAATTTCCTGTTCTCCCGTCGAAAGATGAGACGTCAATTTGCCATCAACCCTGAGGTATTCATACTTCAACAAATAAGACCCTTCAGCCTGCACGCGCAAAGTTATGCCATAGGAAAAATCTTTTGAGGTTATTTGCGTCGTGATCGCGGCCAGTGTAATATTATCCGATACATTCAAGACATCGCTATTAGAAATGATTTTATTAATAAAAACCTGCTTGACTGTTTCTCCCTGCAAATCCGAACTGCCTGATTCCGCATAGGGATGATCCTCGGGTTTTTTAAAGCCGCCCGTCCGTCCAAAACCATAGGGCAGTCGTAACAACTGCTGTTGGCCATTCGGAATCTTTTCCACGTCACCCAAATAAAATTCAAACTGTAAAGGCAAAAAACCGCTGGAAAAAAATTTATTGTTGACTAAAATTTTTTCTTCACCTTGCGGCCCGATCAAAACAATTTCGATCTTTCTGAAAGCCGCCTTCGTTTTAAATTTCCAAACGTTAGGAAATAGTTCTGATTTAAAAAACAGAGCTCCGTACTCGCCGTTCAAAAAATATTGTCTTTGATCTAAGGGGACCAATTGAGCCTCTTTTTCAAGCAACTCACCGAGTTTTTGATAATATTTTTTTTGTTCTTCGGGATTGTTTTTTCTTTTCCTGTACTCTTCCAGCCACTCGACACTAGGGCAGGCATAATCCAATCCATAGGTTCCCTTGTTCCAAATCAAATTTTTGACGATTACAGAAAAATAATTTTCTCCCGTTTCAAAATTAATTTCTAAATGATGGGGGGGAATATCCTCGACGGGCAGGCCGTGCCGCTGTCCCTGTAAATTCCTTTGCTGGGCCTGATCCAACTCTTGCGACGTTAAAAGTCTAATAAGGGCTTTGTAATTGGAAGGAATGGTGCGCTTAAATTCCTGATTAAATAAGTCCGCAAAATACTCTTCATTGCCTTTATTCAAACAGGCTTGTGCCGATGGGGTCATTAAACTTTTGATGCGTTTAATATCTTTTGCATTAATGGCCTCAACATATCTCTGTATAAATACTTGCTCGGCGATATGCTCTGATCCATTACTGATGACGTTGCTTCCATCTAAATCGTTTTGATTATTCTCGGCGATTCCGACACGACAAAGCAGCATTAAGAACAGCAACAACAAAAGTATTTTGTTCATCTAGACTGCTCCTCTTTTGTGCTTCAAAAACTGCCCCGCTAGGACTCGAACCTAGACAACAAGATCCAGAATCTTGGGTCCTACCATTAGACGACAGGGCAAAAAAATTTACTGAGGAAGAAACTTACCACACATTCTTTTTGATCCAATCATCGGTGTCTTTGATCGCCTGTTTTGTCGACTCGCAACTCGTGATCGTAAAAGCCAAAAATAAAACCATGATTAAAAACCATTTGGAGTTCATTGCCATAACCTCCTTGATTATTTTTGGACGGCTTCAGACAAACGTTTAATCGTTGTTTCTTTGCCTAAAATCGACATCGTATCAAAAAGCCCGGGACCAACTTCTTTTCCGGTTAACGCGACCCTGACCGGATGGACCAAATCGGAGGCCTTAATCCCCAATTCCGCGACTAAATCCCGAAAGGCCTGCTCAGTGGTTGCCGTCTCAAACTGAGGCAACTGGCTTAATCTTTCTTTTAACAAACTAAATTCTTTGGAAAGATCTTTGGAGAAAAATTTTTCCTTGAGATCCGCAGGTAATTGGAATTGATCAGCAAAAATAAAATCCGTCCAGTTCATAAAATCAGATAGGGTTGACAGCCGCCCCTTATATAAATTCACGATCTGTTCCAATTTTCCGTTTTCCATCTTTTGTGGCCCGACACCCTGCGCTTCCAGAAAAGGAACAATGAGTTTGATCAACGACGGGGTGTCTTTCTGTTTAATATATTGCGCGTTGATCCATTCAAGTTTCTCCATCGAAAACATCGCTGCGGTCTTGTTGATTTTCCTGATCGAAAAATTTTTAATGGCGGACGCCATCGGGATAATCTCTTGATTGTTTCCCGGAGACCATCCCAGCAACATTAAATAATTCACAATCGCTTCCGGCAGAAACCCCATCTTGCGGTATTCGCTGACGGCGACCGCACCGTGACGCTTGGAAAGCCGTCCGCCTTCTTCTCCCATAATCAACGGAAGATGCGCAAACTTAGGAGGTCGAAAACCCAATGAATAATAAATTGCCAGCTGTTTCGGCGTGTTGGAAATGTGGTCCTCGCCGCGGATCACACAGGACATATTCATCAAGGCATCATCCACGACACACGCAAAACTATAAGTCGGAGACCCGTCTGATTTCATCAGCACCTGGTCTTTGATCTCGGAAGAATCGAAGGAAATATCGCCGCGGATCAAATCCGTAAATTTGAGTGGCATCTGCGGCATCTTTAAAACAATCGCCTCGCCGTCTTTATACGCCTTTTCTTCCTTTAATAATTTCTGCGCATGTTCACGATAAATATCGAAACGGTCGCTTTGTTTATATAGCTCGTCCCATTTCAACCCCAACCAGTCCATGCTGAACATAATCTCTTCAAGGTATTCTTGTTTGGAGCGTTCCAAATCCGTGTCTTCGATCCGGAGAATAAACTGGCCGTTCTGTACTTTGGCGTACATCCAGTTAAAAAGCGCGGTCCTTGCCCCGCCGATATGCAAATTTCCCGTCGGGCTTGGGGCAAAACGAACTCTCACAGTTGATGTCTGATCTTTAAGGGCATTCATATATTTTAAATTTAATTCGGGCGGCTGATTTTAGAAAAATATTTTTATAGAAATGACTGCTGTTCCTTCGAGAAAAGGCGGGAAAAATAAATTCGTTTTGATTCATCATTATAGTCCATAATAAGCTGAAGACTGGCCGCGCAAAACAAGCCGGCTGATGATTTCATCCAAACGTTTTTGATCGCTGGTTGAAATATTGCTGAATTCGATGCCGACATCGAAAAACAAAGGCTTTTTCTTTTCACTAATTTTCCGACGAATAGACCAAACCACTTTTCCATCACACTTAATGTGATTATTGGCGTCCAACAAATCGATTTCCAATTCAACCGGGGCAAAAAGATTAATATTTTTATTGATAACAACACATACGCCGCCGATGCCGACATTCTCTGTGTGGGTCAAAATCACCTCGGGCTGCTCTTCGGCATGACGAATAATAAGCAGACAAGGATAACTGACCCGAGGGAATTTTCTTCGGTTTAAACCATCCCAATGTGTCATGCAAACCTCCTTTGCACTCTGGTGATCTTGCGGGCTAGGCCTGTTTTTTCATCCACATCAATGACCACTCCATGCAACTGAATATCTTCGCTCGCCACATCAAATTTCGTCGGTAAACTTGTCCAAAAACGATCAATGATCTTTTCTTTATTTTGACCAATCACGGAAAGATACGGCCCGGTCATTCCCAAATCGGTTATAAAAGCGGTTCCTTTCGGTAAAATTTTCTCATCCGCGGTCTGAATATGCGTATGCGTGCCAACAACGGCCGAAACTTTCCCATCAATGAAAAACCCCAAGGCGACTTTTTCGCTCGTGGCTTCTGCATGGATATCGACAAGGATAATCGACGTTTGTTGTTTTATGATATCTACGATTTCGGTTAGTTGTCGAAAAGGACAGTTGACATTATATCGCATGAACACCCGTCCTAAAAGATTTATTACGCCAATTTTTTGGCCTTCGGCGGTTTGAAAAACACCCCATCCTTCTCCGGGAGCGCCTTGCGGAAAATTGGCCGGCCGAAGTACATTTTTATTTTGGCCCAATAATTCAATAATATCGCTTTTGTCCCAAACATGATCGCCTGTTGTAATGACATTGCAGCCAAACTCAAAAAGCTGTTCGGCGGTCCGCGTCGTTATTCCAGCGCCGCCGGCGGAATTTTCTCCGTTGGCAATCACCAGATCAACCGCAAATTCCTTTTTTAACTGCGGTAATAATCCATCCACCGCCTCCCGGCCCGGGCGTCCGACGATATCGCCTATGCATAAAATATTCATCTTTTTGATTCAATTCTATTTCGCGTATTCTACCGCGCGGGTTTCACGAATAACCAAGACCTTGATGTGGCCAGGATATTCCATCTCTTCTTCGATTCTTTTGCGGATATCTCTTGCCATAACGATCGCCTCATCATCATTGATCTTTTCTGGACTCACAATAATCCTGACTTCCCGTCCAGCCTGCAAAGCGTAAGCCTTTTCAACGCCCTTAAAAGAATTAGCAATCGTCTCTAAACTCTCCAGACGTTTGACATAAGTTTCCAGTGTTTCCGCGCGTGCGCCCGGTCGCGCCGCGCTGATCGCGTCCGCCGCGCAAACCAAAACCCCGTAAATCGTGCTCATTTCCACTTCTTCATGATGGGATTCAACCGCCTTGGCCACATCTTCAGGTTCCCCGTACTTTCTGGCTAAATTACCGCCGACAATCGCATGGGTTCCTTCTTCCACATCCTGACCGACAACTTTGCCGATGTCATGAAGAAGTCCCGCGCGCATGGCGATTTTAGAATCCAGCCCCAATTGAGAAGCCATGACACCAATCAAATAAGCGACTTCCTTAGTATGCTGCAATGCGTTTTGGCCAAAACTCGTCCTGAACTTAAGTTTTCCAACCAATTTCAAAAGTTCCGGATGCATCCCGTGAATATTCAAATCAAAGGCTGCGCGCTCACCTTCTTCTTTAATACGTTCATCCATTTCTTTTTTCGCTTTTTCAACAATTTCTTCAATGCGTCCCGGATGGATGCGTCCATCGGCCACTAAATTTTCCAATGCGATGCGCGCGATTTCCCTGCGCACCATATCAAACCCCGAGATCGTCACCGCCTCCGGAGTGTCATCAATAATAATATCGACCCCTGTTGCCGTCTCCAGCGCGCGGATGTTGCGTCCCTCGCGGCCGATGATGCGGCCTTTCATTTCATCGCTCGGTAAAGCGACGACACTCACCGTTGTTTCTGCGGTATGATCCGAGGCGCAGCGCTGAATCGCCGTACTGATAATATTGCGCGCTTTCTTTTCGGAAGTATCTTTGATATCTTCCTCGACTTTTCGGATACGGGCTGCTTTCTCCTGAACCAATTCTTCATCTAGGCGAGATAAAAGCAATTTTTTTGCTTCTTCCGGGGTTAAATTTGAAATCGTCTGCAGACGTTTCTTTTCTTCGACTAATAATTGGTCTAACTCCTCTTTCTTCTGTTTCATGCCCGATTCATCCGATTGTAAAACAATCAACCGGTTATTAATATCCTTTTCCTTCTTTTCCAAAAGATCGACTCTTTTTTCCAAATTTTCTTCTTTTTGTAAAATTCTTTTTTCCGCGGTTAAAATCTCTTCCCGTCTTTCTTTGGTCTCTTTTTCAAAATCCTGACGCAATTTGATCAATAAATCTTTCGCGGCCAATTCAGCCTCTTTTTTGCGGTTCTCAGCCTCCCGTTCCGAGGCTTCTTTTAATTCTTTGGCTTTTTCTTCAGATTCTTTAATCTTCTTTCCGGCAAAAAACCAGCGGACGGCGTACCCAACCACAAAAGAAAAACAAATCAAAAAAGAATACAATAGGCTTTTCGCCATGACACTCATTTCTTCATTCATTAGTCGTCACCTCTTTT
The DNA here is from genome assembly GCA_023247705.1 of Candidatus Omnitrophota bacterium. Taxonomy (GTDB): domain Bacteria; phylum Omnitrophota; class Gorgyraeia; order Zapsychrales; family JAHFFX01; genus JAHFFY01. Next base: position 60,346 of record JAHFFY010000010.1, read on the forward strand.
CTAGAATTAAACTAAAAACGCAGTAAACTTAAATAATGAATTAATTACAGATCACGCGAGAAACCTTCATGTCATGTTCCTCGGTAAAAGGGAAGTGTGGGACGATTTGAAAATCAAAGGCAAGACCGACTGCGGGTAAACGGGAAGAAATTTCTTTTAAAAACCTATCATAATAGCCTTGTCCGCGGCCCAGCCTTTGATTCTCGGAATCAAAAGCGATCCCCGGAACAATCACTAAATCGATATTATCCAAAGCAATACCCCTGCATGAGGTTTTAGGTTGTTTAATGCCATAAAAGCCTTCCTCAAGATCAGATTCAAGGTTTGGAACGAGTGCGGGGATAATCCTTTTTTGGTCTTTTATAATGGTTGGTAATGCTATCCTTTTCCCGAATTTTCTTGCTTGCGTCATCATTTCAAATGTTTCCACTTCTCCATCAAACGATGCATAAAATAGAATAATTTCAGCTCGTTTAAACTCTTCGGTTAAAAATAACTTCTCACAGATGATTTGACTCTTCTTAATCCGATCTGGCTCGCCTTGAGCTCTCAACAGGATTAAATATCTTTCTCTAAAACTGTGCTTGCTCTCCTTGTTCACCAGAAAATTTTCTTGAATTAAATTTTACGCTATCTTAACATTTTTTGTTTAGATATACAACTTTAAATTGCAGGAAGGGCTGCTCTAGCCTTCTTGACCTGTACCAAATCGATCTTGGCGTAAAAATTTCCCTCTTTCTTGCCATCGGCTTTCGCTAAAATTTTTCCCCAGGGATCCACAATCAGGCTGTGTCCAAATGTTTCAATTCCCCGATTATCCCTGCCAACCTGATTGGGGGCTAAAACATAACAAAGATTTTCGATCGCCCTGGCGCGCAAAAGCGTCTCCCAGTGGGCCTGCCCGGTTGTTTTCGTAAACGCGGAAGGAACGCACAAAACTTGAACGCCTCTTCTCTTAAAATAATTACGATAAAACTCCGGAAACCGAACATCATAACAAATCGATAAACCCACCTTAAATTCTTCAATTTGTGTTACGGCCAATTTGTTTCCGGATAAAAAACTCTCGGATTCTTTAACAACGCAATTCTTGATAACGGCTTCAAACAAATGAATCTTTCTGTACTTTGCCGCTATCTTTCCGGCGGGATTAATGAGGACAGAGGTATTATAAACCTTGGACTGGCCGGGGATTTTCTCAAAAACAGATCCGGCCAAAATAAAAACCTTGTGCTTTTTGGCTAAAACGATAAACGGGGTGAGCGATTCGCCAGGGATTTTTTCGGCAACCAAGCGAAGGCGATCGGATCGCCCTCGATAATTAAAAACTTCCGGCAAAAGAATAAACCGAGCCTTGTTTCTAATCGCCGCTTTGGTGAAATAAACTGCTTTAGCGATGTTTCTTGTTTTATCTTGACCAGCGTGCAGCTGGACTACGGCCACTTTCATCATGCTGACCTCTTGGCAAAAAACTTTTTATCTAGACTATTTTTTTAAAGCCGCGAGCGCGTCGCCATATTCCTGATGACATTTGGTGTAAAAAGATTCTTTGCGCAGGCTGTTTCTCCATTGCGTGATATTTTTATATTTCGTCAAATCGATGTTCGACACTTCCGCGGGATCGAAAACAGCTAAAAGATTAATGTCGGCAAGGGTTAGCTTGTTGCCAGTGATAAATTTATTTTTTCCAAGCTGATTATCGACAACCGGCAAAAATCGATCAAGAAACGCTAAGCCATCCTTCAACGATTGCTCATCAATTGAAACATTTCTCATCGGCGCAAAAAGTCGGTTATACACGACCTTGCTCATGGCCAAGCCAACATGATGACTGCCGAAATCAATCCATTGATCAACGATCGCCTGTTCTTTAATATCTTTGGGATAAAGCGGCGAATTATTTTTCAGGGCAAGGTATTTAATAATGGCGTTGCTTTCAAAAACAATAAAACCATCATCATTAATAACAGGCACTTTACCGGCGGGATGCAGCCTTAAAAATTCCGGCTTCTGCTGTTCTCCGGCGCGAAGATTAACTTTAATATAGTCGTATTTTAATCCGATAAAATTTGCGACAAAACGGACTTTATTGGCGGGCGAAGAAAGATCGGTCCCGTAAATTTGAAGCATAGTCGGCCTCCTTGGATAAAAATGCGTTTATAAAAATATCGTGGTGTTTTAAAATCAAAATAAAAACGACCCTGACGGGACACAACTGCCAACTCTGCCCTTGGGAATTGATCCAGTCGATATAGCTTTGATTAAACAAATCTTTGAGATGTGTGGTATAAAAATGATCGGCTTACAGCAACACTAAAATTGCTTATCCAAAATATCTATAACCTGAAAGCTTTGGCCATTCGAGAATTCTATATAAAGAATCTTAGCGCGGATTTTTTTATCCTCTAATATCAAAAGTTTTGTCTCTCCATTGGAGTTATCCCGAAGAATATCTTTAATCAATTTTAACTGCGAAAGCTGATTAAAAGCCTTCTTATTTGTTGGGTCTAAATCCGCCTTCGAAATCCACATCGATAAAACTTCCGGTGGATACTTTTCCCCGGTGCCGAAAGAATAAGTCAAATCACGCTTAGAGGTATCTTCTTTTTGTTGAGATTCTAAATGACGCTTATACCGCTCCGCTGCTTTTTCATACCAGAATTGACGACATTCCTCAACGTGCTTGCCGATACATTGATCCCTCACCGATTCTGGAATCCAGGCTAATTGAATTCCCTTTAGCTGCGAATCTTCAGAAACACTCACACTGACTACATACAATACAGCGTCGAATTGTTTTTCCTCTAAGAGAACTTCGTTCCCAGGTTTTGCCAATAGAGGCAAGCAATAATAAAATAATATCAGGGCCAATATGCCAATAATTTTTCTCGATTGTTTAACCATATGATTTCTGCTTACGCAGAATTAGAACTTGTCCCAAAATTGCTTCTGTGAATTTGTTGCGGGTTCTGTCCCTGCGGCACCCTGCCGTCCTCATCACCTGCGGGCGGCAGGGAACCCGCCTCCGGGCCACCCGCACGAAAATC
>JAHFFY010000081.1 GCA_023247705.1 Candidatus Omnitrophota bacterium
TGCTGTATTTTCCCCCAAGCGGATGGAGACTTCTTGGCCGGGCGGCAGTTTGATCAATTTCCAATTGTAGCCGGCCTTTTGCATGTCCGCCTCTTGATCGCCGATGTAAAAAATATATTTAGGATTAAGTTTATAAAAAGGACCTACCACTTCGTCCGGATGATCTATCAGTTCCAGTCCGGCAAATGGATAGTACACAACAACTGCCTCGATCACCGTTCCCAAATCGTTTCCGGGCATCTTAATGGATTCTAAACCGACAATGCGTTGCAAAGCGGGAGCCAGGCGAACCCGGGTTTGCCTTACCGATCGCAGGAACAAACTTTTTCTGAATTTCTGTCGCAGCCTCTTACCGTCGGCAAAAACCTCTCTGATCAGATTTGCCAGCCTCATGTCTCCATGGTCACCGGAACCCTCCATTTCTTGCAGTCTATTTTCCAAATTTTCTCGCCTGCCTCCTAACCGGAAATAATCTCGTAAAAATGTGACGATGTAATGCCGTTCAACTTCATTTTGTTCCGTAGATTTCATTTCCACCTGTATTTTGAATTTATATACCGACTCTTTGTCGTCAAAATCCATTTTCCCCAACATGGTTATCATCATCCAGGGATGAGGAAGGCCTAATTTTTTCCAATTCGTCGTCAATAATTTCAGAAAGAGATCGGGGATGGCTTTATCCGGATCTTCGATGCCCCTTATCCTTTCAATCAGCCAAGTGGAAGCGACGGCCTTGTCAAAATCGCTGAACTCATCCACATGACCTGCTCCATCCCGATAAAAGCGTGGTCGGCGAATCAAGGCGAAAGCCCAGGTCAATTTCTCCCAATCCGCTTTTTCCGTGCCCCTGGAAAATTTCGACTCCGCGATCAGCGATTCAACAGCGCTGATTCCGAATTCCATCATAATCAAGGTGTCAACAAATGAAAAAGGGCCGGGGTCGGTATGAATACTACCGATTCCGAGAAGATGTTGAGCTACTCCGGTAAGAAAATAAAATAAATCTTCCGGATCGGAAAGCATTTTGAGTCTTTGCACGTTCCTTATTAATCTTCCTGTTTTTCCTTCTGCTGTTATGCCAGCTTCATAGATATCCCAAACCAGAAGGTGCTGGTCATCTTTCCAGGAAGCACGGATTGCTGCAATGACCTTTGCCAATCCATGAGCATCAGGAACCTGATCAAAGGGTATAAACGGCTTTAATCTTTCAGCCAATTCACTGAAGTGCCCCAAATCCATTTGCAGTAGTTCCACGACATACTCTCCCTTAAGTCTCTCAATAGATGTAAATAGCGTGCGTAAAAAAATGATTCTCTTTTCTTGGTCATTGAGAATTTCATTCATCCCGCCCGAATCCAGCCATGCGATCCATGGCTCGCCGGCGCGAATCTGTTCCGGCGTCCACTTGTGGGCCATCATCGCCCCGTCGGATGCAGATCTCATCGCCGCCACCTCTTCGCGCAAACCGATGTATACATTTCTGCTGTCAACGGGTGCGCCGACCAGTCTCCAGTTCTCGCCTAATCGTTTCAGGTTCACTTCTCTGTCTTCGACAGAAAATACATATTTGCTGTTCAGCAAATACGATCGCGAGGCATACTCTGGATGTTCCAAAAGTTCTAACCCCAAAAAAGGATATCGACCAATCAAGGACTCGATCATACTCTTTAGAGTGCCGCTGGGAATGTCGGCCGAGGCGACACCCGCCAGATGCTGCAGGGATGGACCTAAAGTCACATGGATCGATTTGTGGTAGGTTGGGCGCGAATTTTGTCGAGCCAGCCAGTCATGGACGCGGGGAATAATATCCCGTCGGATCAAATGCACCCGGTCTGTTTCCTCTTTGTCGCCGGCTTGCTCGATCTCGCGAAGTCTGCGTTCCAAAATCTCATCCGCGCCGCCTAAACTGAAATATATTTTCAAAAGCGTTTCCGAGTAGATCCGCGGAATTCTTTCCAGTTCTTCCGGACTTGGCTCTTGTAAACTTTTATATACGAGACGCTGTGGATCAAATTCAAGCTGACTTGCTCGCCTCATCGCCCAGGGATGCGGCAAATCTCTTTCTTTCCAATTGATGGTCAATAATTTCAAAATCAAATCGGGAAGGACTTTATCCGGATCAGAAATCTGTTTGAGTCTTTCGATAAACCATGCCTGCGACGCAATAACCTGGTCGTATATAATTATGTCGCCCGTATAGCTCCCGCCTTCCCGATAGAAAAATGGATTGCAGATCATGGCCAGCGCCCATTCCAGGCGATCCAGGTCCTTGCGTTCTTTGCCTCGAAACAATTTTCGCTCTGCCAATAGATATTCGATGGTGGCCATTCCCTGCTCCATCAGCATCGTCGTATCCACAAAAGGAAATGGCCCGGCGTTGGTGTGTATTGCGCCGACGTTAAAAACATGCATCGCCATGCCGTTCAGAAAATAGAAAAAGATGTCGGAATCGGAAAGTGATTTGAGTCTATAAGCATTTCTTACCAGTCTTCCTTCTCTAAACTCTCGCGATATTCCGGCTTCAAGAATATCCAGGGCCAACGGATGTTGTTGATCCGTCCAATGAGAACGAATTGTTTCTACGATCTTGGTAAAACCTTCCATGTCGGGAATCTGTTCATCAGGAATAACCGGTTCTAATTTTTCTACCGCGGTTTGGATCTCATTGCGCTGAAACTGATTAATGATGTCGATCTTATTACGAATTTCATCGAGAGGGGAAAACAAGGTACTAAAAAAAACAACCCTCAAGCCTTTATCGTTGAGAATTTCCTCCAACCCGCCGGAATTCAACCATTTGATCCACGGCTCGCCGGCGCGAATTTGTTCCGGCGTCCAATCCGTTGCCAGCATCGCCCCGTCGGAAACATGCGTTGCATTCGTTTCTTTTCGCAAACGAATGGAAATGTCTTTATCCGCAGGCATCGGCGTCAAACCCCAGTCGAGATCGGTGTCGGACATGTCCACCGGTTGATCGCCGATAAAAACAGAATATTTCGGATTTATGCGCGGTGTGTGTATATCGAGTCTGCCTTGCCATAGCCAGTCTTGCCTTAACTCGATTCCCGCAAACGGGTATCGGTTAAAAAAAACAGACATCACATCCCGCAACTTATCTTTATACGGAATATCTACAAACTTCGCACCAACTATTCCCTCAAGATGATAATCGAGCATAACGCGCGTTACTTTTCCGTTTTCCAAAATTTTCGCGAATGGATATCCAACACTGTGATCCTGAAGAATCCGTCTTATCAATTTCGCCTGTGCGATGTCGTCGGAATCCGTAGATTTCTCTAACTGCTGCAGCTCCCGCTCGAGCAATTCTTGCGTTCCCCCGACGTTTAAATAATCCTGCAAAAGGACTTCGACATACGAACGTTTCACTTCCACATCATTCACTTCCGCGGGATTTTGAAAATAATAAATTCTGTGCTCGGAGTCAAAGGAAATCCACTTGGGGTCCTGTCCTCCCATCAGCATTACCCAGGGATGAGGCAAACCGATTTTTTTCCAATTTATCATCAACAAGCGGAGGATCAGGCGGGGAATTTTTTTCTGCGGATCGTGGATCCGGTTCAATCGTTCCATAAACAATGTGTTAGATGCGACATACGGATCCGCCTTTAAATAATTTTTTGATAAAAGGGTGATCGGATTATACGCTGCCCTTTCTCGGTAAAACACCGGATTACGAATCATGGCGAGAGCCCATTCCAATCGCGTCCGTTCCGGATTTTGCGTATTGTCCTCCTCCTGAATCCTTTCTTCAATCAAACTCAAGCCAAGTT
>JAHFFY010000056.1 GCA_023247705.1 Candidatus Omnitrophota bacterium
GTTGCGTCTCAAGGTAAAACTATTGGAGAGGCAAAAAAAAATTTACAGGAAGCCGTTGAAATCTATTTAGAGGATGTCGCTGAATCTAAAGAGGAGAAAGATTTCATTCCCCGGCCTGCCCCTCGCGCAGAATGGATTAAATTTTTTAAAGCCGAAGCCAAAGCCTTAAGCAAGAAATTAAAAAATACCCGCCTGCACAAACATCTCAAACTTCAGGACATCGTTTATACCGGTTAACAATGACGCTCTCCAGCAGAGATATCGAAAAAATTCTTAAAGCGCATGGTTTTGTTCTATCCCGTCAAAAAGGAAGCCATCAGCAATTTATTGGCATAATTTACGGGAAGAAAAGAAGGGTCACGGTCATCGCTAATCAAAAAAGTTTCGCCCCAGGAACTCTTAAAAGCATGATTCGACAGTCAGGACTTTCTGAAGAAGAATTTTTATCTAAAAAATAAAAATGCGAATCATCGGAGAAATTTTAAGCATTACGGGAACAGACATAAAGAAAGCGTATGAATTGAGGCTTAGATGAAATTGTCTTCTCAAGTCGCGCATGAAAATAATATGTTAACTCCAGATCAATTTTAAAGTTATTTTGAAGAAAATTTCCAAAAATGGGAGAGTTTTCAAGGCAATCAATTTAAAAGTATACGCGAAAGTTGGATTGCAGCTGATTTTCTTCGTAGTTACAACAGATTTTTTAATTTAAATTTTACTATCCCAGTCCCTATTATAGGAGACAATAGTCATTCCGTACCTGATATTACTAAATGTGTTGATCACTTAAATAATCGCAGCATAAACTTTGAAATCGGTGAAGTTTTACTCAATGGTAAAAAACGATCAGAGAAGTATGAAAGTATGGATGAAGATTCAAGAATCGAAGATATTAATCCTAACCCAGAAGCGATAAAGACGGTAAGAAATAACTTTTTTAATCTGCTTGAGAAGAAAATATCCGCTGATTATGGCAAAAATGCTTTTTTATTGATCTATTTTAATCCTTCCCTCGATGCAGGTGAGGAGTTATTTTTTGATGAAGAAGCAATAATCCAAGGGTTTCTAAATGAAAGTGAATTTAAAGCAGTCCTGAGCAAAAAGAAAATTTTTCAAGAAATTTGGTTATTGACTGGCAGAATGAATAATGGATATTCTCAAATCATTCGCATTTTCCCAAAATTTTATATTCCAAAGGTTGTATAGTTCTGCTTTCTTAAAAATGTCTTCCCAAAAGCAATAAATACTTATGTTTACTCACCTTGTAAAATTTTATAGATAACATAATAATTTCCACTCTTTGATGGGTTCGACTAGCGTCAATGAGAAAAAGCGTTCCTTTCCCCGCCCGCTTTATTTCACCCACGGCTGAATGGCTTTGTAAATCCGTTCCGCGATGATTTTATATCCGGCATCGTTGGGATGGATTTGATCGCTTTTTAACTCCGGCTCGGACATAATGCCTTTCATGATGTCCGGGATAAAAATGGTCCGCCGTTCCCGCGCGATCTTTTTAAACCCGGCGTAATATTCGTCCCGGAACAATCCGATCCCGACCGTGGCCAAGGCCACCATGCTTCCCTGCTTTTGAATCATCTCGACCATCTTATCGGTATTATCAAACGTTTCCTGTTGAGGAATTCTTTTCAAAAAATCGTTTCCGCCAAATTCCAGAATCACTAATTTGGGACTTTTTTCCAGAACATCTTGTTTGATCCGCTTTAAAGCGTCCCGGGTCGTCTCGCCATGCCTGCCGGCGTTCACAACCTGTCGCCCGAGCTTTTGGCTCAAAAGCGACGGGAAATCCCCTCCCGCAGATGCACCTATCCCTTCGGTTAAACTGTCCCCGAAACAAATCACGTTCAACCCTTTCGATTCTTCGTTACGGACATGCGCCGCACATGCTCCGTCAAAAACAATGATCACTAAGATTAAAAATAAACCAGTCCATCTTTCAATCTTTTTTGAAAAACTCATTGCGTTCGAGATAAAATTAAGTAGAATGACTGCAAAGGAGAATACCGGTATGAATTTCAACGATTTTATGGCCAAGGTAAGATATTGGGACAACCGCTCAGCGAAGTGGATCATTCGTCATTTTTATATCTTATTTTTTGAAATCTTTTTGGTGTGCATCTTTCTGGTTTTTTTCGGGAATACCCTGCAGGTCATTAATATCTCGGATGCGGTTTCCAAAAAGAATATCGTGGAAAGGCTTCTTCTCACCAACTCCATCAACACCTTAATCATCGTCCTGCTATTGCTTTTAAATTCCTTCTGGATGCTTTATATGTTCAACAGCATTTTGCGCTTTAGAACTATCTTAAAAGAAATCAATTACAATTTAAGCAAGAAAAAAGGCAATTGATTCCCCACTGTTTTTTTCATCTTCTCTCAAACACAAGGACTTCGTTAAATAAATTTTAATAGTTATTTTTTCTTTACCTTAAAGAAAATCAACTATTAAAAACGGGTTTGACAAAATACTAAAAATATTCTTGATATAATTCCCGAAGGCGGGCTGAAAAATTTTTCACCCAGGAACCGTGGTCGACTTTAGAAAGTGTATACGCCAGCGTTTTGGTAAATCCCATTTTGGCTAAACCGATCGCCGCCGTGAAAATAGCCCCGTTATTGAGCTGCATGCTGGCAATATTGACTTTTCCCATGCGCACCGGTAAACGCGTATTTTTTTCGATGCGTTCGAGCAAGCCCGGCAAAAGAGAGCCTCCCCCGACAATCACGATCCCTCCGTTGAGCTGGTTGTAAAACGGACCTTTCATGCACTGTTCAATCGCCGCCACTAACTGATCAATATCGGGTTCAATCGATTCATAGATCACTTTTCTTTTAATCGGAAAATATCCTTTGTCATTTTTGACCAGGATCTCCTCTTGCGCCGATTGATAATTCGCGAATTTGCCTTCCTGTGGTTTAACCTGTTGCTGGACATGCGCGGCGGATGAGACGGCATGACTTTCTTCGGTCATCTCTTTATTCATCAGAACCGCTTGATTTCTGGTCTGCTCGTTTTGATCCGCGCTGAAGGCCATCCCATAAGATTTTTTGATATCCTCAGCGAGATCAAAAGACAACTGCAGGTTATGCGCGATATTGCGCGTCACATCCTCTCCTCCCAGCGGAATCTTTTCGATGATACGCAATATCCCGTCTTTAAAAATCAAGACATCCGTCACGCTTGCACCGATATCGATCAGCGCGACCCCATCGATCTTTGCCTTCCGGGTCAAAGAGATCTCACTGGCGGCAAAACTCGTGAAGAATACATTCGCGACTTCATACCCGGCCTGGTTGACCGCTTTGCTGATATTATTGATGGACGTCAGATGCGCGATGACGAGCAGCATATCGACTTCCAGTTTGCGCGCATAGAGTCCCAATGGGTTTAAAGCGCTGTTCACGCCATCAATTTCATAACTCTGCGCAAACTCGTGCAGCAAGTCCTCATCCATCTTGATTCCCAAAAGCCTCGCCTGGGTGTTCACTTTCTTGACATCAAGCGCAGCGACGACTTTATTCCCCCGATCGCTTAACGGAATAATCGCGCGGCTCCGGTGGGTATCGATCAGATCTCCCCCAATCCCCAATTGAATATCTTTTAATTTAAATCCTATTTTCTTGGATAAATTTGCCAAAGTCGATTGAATACATTCGGTCAAATCGCCCAGATCACTCACGGAAGATTTCACAAAACCCATCGTCGGCATTTCATAAACGCCCAACAGTTCGCAATGTTCATGGCTGGTGACTTTCACCACACCAGCTTTCAAACGTTGGCTTCCGACATCAAGACCGCAAAGGATCTTTTCCCCGATCATAATTAATTCCTTGCCTGTTCTTTATTCTGAGATACTTTTTTACCGGTGATGGGTTCCTTGAATCTCAGATCGATATAGCTGACTTCTTCTAAATTCAGTTTTGCTTTCGATAAAATCAGACTTAACATCTGCAGCTTATAATTAATGCTGTTTTGATCAATGATCACCTTCAGGGTGTCCGTCAGATAAAATTCAATCTGGGACAGATGACGGACATTGATCTGGGCAATTTTATAACTAGACAAATATTTATTCAATCTGAATATACGAATGACCGTCAGAGCTGTTTGGATCACCGTTCCCTTAAGCTGCCCCCCCATAAAAACAGGGACATTTTCAAAACCATCCGTCAAAATAACCGGCAAGTCTTTGCCGGGGGGAATGCTCATCGATAAAACAACGCCTTCACTATCCAGTGTCACGTCCTTGCCTTTAATTTTTATTTGGGCAAACGGGAGCCGTTTCCTCGCCGAAACAAAAATCTGATCCGGGAATCTTTTCATCACCCTTAATTGGGCCAGTTCCGGATGTTGCATCTGAAGCTGGCGTTGCAACTGATCCAAATTGACATCAAAGATGCTCTTGCCTTTCAGATTATTCAGCTGGACGGATTTGATCGGCTGCAGAGTCGGGGCAAAAACAATGCCCTTGATTTTAAAATTGTCATGACCTTTAAATTGCTGCAATAATTTCACGATCCCAATGGCAAATAAAACAAAAACAAGAGTAACCAGAACTAAATTCCGTATGAGATAAAAAATTAATTTGGGTTCTTTATTTGTCTTTTTTTTCATTCGCTAAAAAAATTAATTTTAAACATAACTGCATGAAATCAATCCCCACCGCCAGGGCGGCTTTGGGAAGTAAACTCATTGATGTAAATCCGGGAATCGTATTCAACTCCAAGACATAAATGATTCCTTGTCCGTCAACGATCAAATCCACTCTTGAAAAATGCCTGCAGCCTAACGCCTCGTGGGCGGTCATGGCAATGTGCTGGATTCTTTCCATCAGGTCCAATGGAAATTGCGCCGGGACGACATAATTCGTCATTCCTTTTTGATACTTGGATGTAAAATCGAAGAATTGTCCTTGGGGCAAAATCTCAATGACGGGCAAGGCGAAACGGTCCAGGATTCCCACCGTGACTTCCCGACCAGGAATAAAACGTTCAATCAAGACTTCTTTACCATACCTAAAAGCGTCGTCAATCGCAACCTCTAAGTTCTCTTTTTCTTTAACGATCTTGACGCCGATGCTTGAACCCTCGCAGGCCGGCTTAACCACCACAGGTAACCCTAAACGCCGGATCACTTCATCCGGATTGATCGGCTGGTCTTCGGTCAGGGCCACATGTTCGGCGACCGGAACGCCTTTTTTCCTCAGTACCGACTGGGTTTTAATTTTATTAATCGCCAACTTACTTGCCTCGACCCCCGAACCCGCATAGGGGATCTGTAGACCTTCCAAAATATTTTGAATCGTCCCGTCTTCCCCCAACCGGCCATGCAACGCGATAAAAGCGACATCAATATTTGCGTCTCGGATCAACGAAGAAATCTTTTCTTCTTCCTGAAAGACAATATCCAAAAGACTTAACCGGCATCCCGCGTCCTTGAGCGTATCGTAGATCGAACGGCCGGATTTGAGCGAGATCTCCCGTTCCGACGAATATCCGCCCATGAGAATCCCGATATGCCCGAGCTCTTTGATCTCCTCCGCTGATATCGGGCGAAACAACCCCTGAGATTGATCCAATAACGTTACGGTCAAAGAGGCATCTTCGTTTCTCTGAGCAGAGACTGGGTTCATAAAGAACATTCTCCTGATCAAAATAAAATCATATCAATGTTGGGTTGAAGCTAATCCGGCCGATTTTGTCAGCAACGTGACAAAATCCTGGCCGATCTTGTTGATGTCTCCTGCCCCCAAAAAAATAATCAAATCTCCGGATTTTGACATCGAAATAAGATGGCCAGCAATCGCCTCTTTCTTAAAATATTCCACGGGTGTTGTGTTCTTTTTCTTGATGCGCGTGTAAAGCTCCTGACTGTTGACATTGTCCAGCGGCTTTTCACTGGCAGCGTAAATGTCGGTTAAAATCAAATGGTCGCACAACGCCAGACTTTCGACGAATTCATCCATCAAATATTTTGTCCGCGAATACCGGTGCGGCTGAAAGACCGCAATGATTCTTTTTTTATTCAACAGTCGTGACGTTTTGAGCGTCGCTTGAATTTCCGTCGGATGATGGCCGTAATCTTCGATCACCAAAATATCTCTGATCCGTGCCTTGACTTGAAACCGACGCTCCACCCCGCGATAGACTTTTAAACTATTTTGAATCACATTAAGATCAATGCCCAGCTTGATTCCCACACCGATACAGCCCAGCGCGTTCAGGATATTATGTTCTCCCGGAACGCTCAAGTGAAAAAGACCTAAATCTTTCTTCTGAAAAGAGCAACGGAACGAAGACTGGTATCCATTATATATGATATCGCTCGCGCAAAGATCATTTTGTTTGGTTAATCCATAGGCCCAGTACACTTTTTTTTCTTCTTTTAAAATCGTCGTCAATCTGCGGTCATCGCCGCAGGCCCAAATAATCCCTTTCGGTTTCGTTTGCTGGATAAATTGCTTATATGCCTTCAGAATATTTTCCCAATTATGATAATAATCAATATGCTCAAAATCAATATTCGTGATGACGGAACAAAACGGTTTAAAAAACAAAAACGACCCGTCCGATTCATCTAATTCAGCGACAAAATATTTTCCCTGTCCTAACCGGGAATGATAGGCGGAGCCGTTGACGATCCCGCCGATCGCGGTCGTCGGGTTCAACTGGGCGGTAATCAAAAGATTTGCAATCATGGACGTGGTCGTCGTCTTACCGTGGGCCCCGGCCACGGTGATCCCATCTTGCGCATTGACTAACTCGGCTAAAAGCTCGCCGCGTTTTTTCAAAGGGATGCTGCGGCTTTTTATTTCGAGGATTTCCGGATTATTATCGGCAATCGCGGAAGAATACACGGCCCAATCGGGATTGTCGATATTGGCCGCGCGATGACCGATATAAATCCGTGCGCCGTTCTTTTTTAATTCCTGGGTGAGCTGGTTTTCTTTGATGTCCGATCCACTGATGCGATATCCTTTTGCCAACATGAGCGACGCCAAATTTCCCATCCCCATTCCACCGATGCCAATAAAATGGATGCTTTGTTTCATTGCGATAGATAAGCCTTCCAAGCTGTATTTAAATCATCCACGGTCTTAAACCGAACGAACGCCCGGTTCAGCGCGTCTTCAAAACGAAGACCGTTTTGCAAATGACGGCAAAACGTGACGAATCTAAACTCTCCCAGTTCGGTCATCATATAGTAAACAACGCTCGCGGATTCCGCGTAAAACAATTCGATCAATTCCTGGTCCGCTTTGCAGGAGAGGTGTTCATAGGTCAACTCATTTAAAGGGAGAAATTTTCCGTCGGACATGGCTTGCTGCACGATTTTGTTCGCGCCCCAGCGCTTGGCTTTTTCCTGATACATGGCGACCCCTTCTTCGAGCCACAAGGGGATCCTCGATTTATATCCGACAAACTCCCGAAAGATAATGTGACCTAACTCATGCGGCAATGTCGAATCAAAAAAACCCGCCGCGGTCGGAAATGTCCGGATCACTTTATCCTGAGGGGAAGCGGCGCCGTGCGACCACGAAATATTTTTTGCCTCGACATAATGTTCCTGGTCGTCATAAATATAAATCTTTGCCCGCCGGTCCCACGACCATCCTTCATAACGGGTAAATCCCATATTTTTAGCGATCTCGTAGTATTCTTCTTCCGCGGACTTCGCCACATTATCAACAAAATCCATCGGCGCCTCATGGTAATAAATGAGAAAATGCTGATACTTGGCCTCTTTCCAATCCTCTTGCGCCAACACAGGGGTCGTGACCTGCAGAAGCAATACCAGATAGATAACGGTTCGAATCATTTTTTGACAGTCCTTGTGCCTAAAGAAATGATTTCTCTTGCTAACCGGTTAGACGAATCAGGAATAACAATTTCCTCGAGATTCTTCCCTTGCTCTTGTGAATGTCCGTTCAAAAGCTCTCTGATCTGCCGTTCTAAACATTCAGGAGAAAGATCGTTCTCTTCCACCAATCTCGCGAATCCTTTTTGACACAAAATTTTCGCGTTTTCTTTTTGATGACCGCCGGCCAACGGATACGGGATCAAAATCGACGGCCGGGCAAAACGGGCGATTTCCAAAACCGTCACGGCCCCGGCCCGGGCGATCACGACATCCGCCATTTGATAGGCCGCCCCCATGTCCTCGAAAAAATCAAATAAACGAAATGGAATGCCTTGGGATGCGTATTGAATTCTCAAATCCTCATAATCTTTTGTCCCGCTGATATGGATCACCTGGAATTTCAGCCGGGCCTTGAGAAGAGGAATTGTTTTCATAAATTCGATATTGATGCAATGACTCCCCTGACTTCCTCCCAAAATCAGGATCGTTATCCGTTCCGGGTCTAATTCCTGCTGAGCGCGCAACGCCTGGGGCGTTTGGGGAGTCGGTTGGGCGTGACACGGGCATCCGGTTAAAACCGTCTTGGCCGGATCAAAATGGTTCGAACTTTCCGGAAAGGTGATCGCGATTTTGTCGCTCCATTTCGCCAGCAGGCGGTTCGCCCGTCCGGGAACCACGTTTTGTTCATGGATCATCGCGGGATATTTTAAAACTTTCGCCATAAGGACAACCGGAAACGCGCCGTAACCGCCGAACCCGCAGACACGCTGGGGCTCAAACGATTTTAGAATCCGGGAAGATTCGCTAAGCGCTCTGGTCATCAAAAAACAAGATTCCAAAAACCCTTTTAAAGATGAACATTTCAACCCTTTCGAACTCAACGTCCGGAACGCAAAACCGCTCTGCTCGACTTTAGGCAAAGACGGACCAAAGGCCCCCACCAATAAAATATCATGGCCGAGCTGTTTTAATTCCTGGGCGACTTTTAACGCGGGAAAAATATGACCGCCCGACCCTCCGGTGGCAAGAATAATTTTCATTGGTCATTGGTCCGCGAAACATTTAACAACAAACCCACCGCGATCATATTAAAAACCAGCGCCGAACCGCCGTAACTGATGAAAGGAAGCGGCAACCCTTTAGTCGGTAAGGCCCCGATGCTGACACCGATATTCACCACCGCCTGTAACCCGATCATGGCCACAATCCCCGTGCTTAAAAAATAGCCGAAAGGGTCCGTGGTCCTTTTAGCGATGCGCGCGGCCTGCCAAACGAAAAAAATAAACAACGCGATCACCGCAAAGGCTCCCAAAAATCCTAATTCTTCACCGATAATCGAAAGGATAAAATCGGTATGCGCGGCGGGCAGATAAAATAATTTCTGAACACTTTTGCCCAGACCAACACCCAGGAGCCGGCCGGAGCCCAGAGCTATCTGCGATTGAGAAAGCTGGAACCCGATTCCCAGGCTGTCTTCCCATGGATCGAGAAAGGCCATGATACGCGCCATGCGGTAAGGAACCCGGGCAATCAAAAAATAAACAACCGGCAACGCAGACAAAATCAGAAAACCCAAATGCCTGAGCCGGGCGCCAGCGACGAACATCATAATTAAAACAATGACCGCGATCGAAACTGAACTCCCTAAATCCGGTTGTTTAACAATTAACAGACACAGCGGGCCCAAAATCAGCATCAAAGGCAAAAAACCTTCCTTAAAATTTTTTATTTTGTTTTGTTTGCGCGCGAGAAAATCAGACGCATAAATCAGCATGGCGATCTTGGCAAACTCGGAGGGTTGAAAATTAAACGGGCCCAACCAAAACCAGCGACGGGCCCCATTGCTTTCACGGCCGATGCCGGGGACCAAAACCGCGACCAATAAAAAAAAACTGATCAGGATACAAGGTTTCGCGTATTTTCGTAAATCGCGATAATCAACCGCCATCGCCAACGTCATACAAATCGTACCAAGAAGCAAAAATAGCGTATGGCGTTTGAGGAAATATTTATCATCTCCCAATTCTTGAAGCGCATAAATGCCGCTGGAACTATAGATCATCATGACACCGATGCTGATCAACACGATCAGAGACATCGTTATCGAAATTCTAAGATCCCGCATGAATCCCCCTCATGGCTTTGCGAAACGTCTCTCTTTCATTTCAAAGCTGCTGCACAATCTCTTTGAAAACCATCCCTCTTTCCTCAAAATTCGAAAACATATCAAAACTCGTGCACATCGGGCTGAACAATACACACTCGCCCGCGACGGCATTTTTGCGGGCGGTTTTCACCGCCTCCAGTAACGTAGCACACTCTTCAATGGGAACAACATCGGAAAACGAACGTTTGATCTTTTCTTTAGATTCTCCGATCACGATCATTTTCCTTACTTTTTCCTGGACCACATCCCTTAAGACGGAAAAATCAATATTTTTGTCCCGGCCGCCGCAAATCATAATCACTTTCCGATTAAAGCTCTGCATGGCCCAGCGGCCTGCTTCCGCGGTCGTTGATTTTGAATCGTTGATAAAATCAACGCCGGCGACCGAGCGGACCCATTCCAGACGATGCTCAACGCCTTTAAAAGAGTCAAAGGCCTGATGACAAACCGTTTCCTCAACACCCAAAATTCCGGCCACGGTCATGGCCGCTAAATAGTTCGGATTTTTGATCGATGCACCGCGCACAACATCCGGATGATTGAAATACCGGACTTGAGAAGAAATGGCTGAGGACGAATCGCGTATTTGCGCCGACTGATAATTCAAGACAGCGTAATCCGAGGAAGTCTGGTTGAAAAAAATTCTTTTTTTGGCTTCCAAATATTCATTGAGATCTTTGTGCCGGTCCAGATGGTTCTGATTAAAATTCAAGAAGACCGCGACATGCGGCCGAAACGTGAGGATGGATTCGAGTTGAAACGAACTGATTTCCAGAACGACAAGATCTTTCTTGGGCAGATCTAAAACTTGTTCGGAAAATGGAATCCCCATGTTTCCGCATAAAACAACTCTTTTCCCGCCGTTCTCCAGAAACCGGGTGATCAGCGTGACCACCGTCGTTTTTCCGTTGCTTCCCGTGACGGCAATCACCGGCTTGCTGCAAAATTGCCAGGCCAATTCGATTTCCCCCAGCACGGGAATCCCTTTGGCCCTGGCCCATTGCACGGGAAGGGCGTCCAACCTGATGCCAGGGCTTAAAACGACCAGATCGCTTTCTTCAATGAAAGGTTGCGAATGGCCGTTCCATTCGTGCTCCACGTTCTGCGGTGAAATTAGTTTGGCCAAATTTTTTTCGCTTTGCTGCCGCGGTCCGCATTCAGAAATTTTTACTTTCCCTTTTAAATTTGTCACCAGGTTAGCGACGGCAATCCCGCTTCTTTGCGCTCCGATCACGGTGACTCTTTTGTTCTTCAATTCCAAAGGCATTTTATCTGATTTTCAACGTGGTTAAAGTTAATAACGCCAGAATAATCGCGGTGATCCAAAAACGGATTATGATCTTCGATTCATTCCAGCCGGATATCTGCAAGTGATGATGCAGCGGAGACATTTTGAAAATGCGTTTGCCGGTTGTCTTGAACGAAACGACCTGCATAATGACCGACAACGCCTCAACAACAAAAACACCACCCAGAAGAATCAACAATAATTCCTTCTTAATTAAAACCGCAATCACACCAATACTCCCTCCTAACGCCAGCGACCCGACATCCCCCATAAAAATACTGGCCGGATAACAATTGAACCACAAAAATCCTAATGATGCCCCAACCAGCGCGGAACAAAAAACAGTCAGCTCCCCCGCCCCTTGAACATAGGGGATGAAAAGATATCTGCTGAAGTTGACATGTCCGGTCACATAACTTAAAACACTCAATGCTAATGCCACGATCAAGACGCATCCGATTGCCAGTCCATCCAGTCCATCGGTCAGATTAACGGCATTGGATGTTCCAACGATAATCAAGGCCACAAAAAGAATATAAAAAATTCCCAAATCGATGATCACGTTTTTCAGAAATGGGACATCGAGTTTGGTGGCCGTATCTCCGGCCGAATAATAATAAACAAAAATTCCGATCAGACATCCAAGAACCAGTTGCCAGAAAAGTTTGGTCTTGGCTTTCAGCCCGCGGTGCGGACCTTTTTGCGTCAATTTTATATAATCGTCGACCCCGCCTAGAATGGCCAGCCATAAACACGTAAAGATCGTCACTAAAATAAAAGGATTTCCCAAGTCAGCCCACAGGAGAACGGACGCAATGACACTTCCAATAATAAAGACCCCGCCCATCGTGGGGGTCCCTTCCTTCACATTCTGAAATCGATCCAAATCCGGACAATCTTTTCTCTTGGCAATCTCCTGGACTTTTCTCTGCCTTAATTTATTGATAAAAATTGGTCCTAAACTAATACACAATAAAAATGTCGTCACGGCAGCCATCCCGGATCGAAAAGTAATATATCGAAAAATATTTAAAGGAAAAAATATATCGCTCAACTGGGTTAAAAAATAAAACATCTCTTTAAGATTCCTTGGTTTAAACAGTTCAAGACTTTACTGCTGAATTTTATTAGAATCCTTTGAAGAATCAATCAAATTCTCATTTATTGGTCTTTTCCCTATGCCATTTCATTCCGCAGAAGACAACAAAAAGCGGATCGTTCTTTCCATTTTCATCCCGCGGGACCCTTTCACCAGGATCAGATCTCCCGGCTGACAATATTCTTTCAAACGTTGATGCGTCATATCAATGGTTTCGCAATGATGAACAATCAAATCTTTATTCATTTTTTTGGCTGATTCGGAAATGAACCGGGCAAATTCTCCGATGGTAATGATCACATTGACATTCATGCGCGCGGCCAACCGTCCCATATCAGCGTGCAATTTCTTAGATTGACTCCCGAGCTCCAGCATATCCGCGCACACAAAAATTTTTCTCCCGCTCACATCCAAATGATTTAACGTTTGCAAAGCACTGCGTACCGAAACCGGATTAGCGTTGTACGTATCATCGATGACCCAAACCCCGTTCCTTTGCTCGATGAGCTGACGTCCTTTCGGAAAAGCAAATTGACGGATTCTGTTTTGCAACTGTGGATAAGTCATTTTAAAAAGACGCCCGCAGGCAACCGCTGCCAGCGCGTTATAAACATTATGCGTAACCGGGGTGTTGAGCTGAAACGAGTGCCGTCGGTTAACGGTAAAATTGACGCGTTGATTTTGTTCGATCTTCAACTGGGCCGCTTGAAAATCCGATTTATTTTTAATCCCGTAGCTGAAAATCTTTTGAGGAAGTTTCTTCTTCAAAATCTTTCTTAAAAATTTGTCATCGCCGTTGATGATCACAGAGCCGTCCTTTTTCATGTGTTTGATCAATTCAAATTTTTCTTTAAAAACCCCTGCGGGAGTCTTGAGAAACTCCAGATGGGACTCTCCGATGTTGGTCAAAACGCTGACCGTCGGATGGGCGATCTGGGTGAGCCAGCGGATATCACCGAACCGGTTGGTTCCCATTTCAATAACAGCAATTTCATGGGTATGGTCCAGTTGCAGAAGGGTTTTAGGAACGCCCATATGATTATTTTCCGTGACGACGTTCTTTAAAACTTTAAACCGGGATTCCAGGACACCGGCGATCAACTCTTTGGTCGTTGTTTTACCGGCGCTACCGGTCAAGGCAATGACGGGAATAGAAAAACGGTCGCGGTGAAATCTGGCAATGTGACCAAACGCATAAACGGTATCCTTGACCCAAATGATCGGAATATCCGTCTTGAAAATAAATTTTTTATCCGACAAAAGGATCGCAACGGCCGACTTCCGTTTGATCACCTGCTCAATAAAATCATGGCCGTCAAAATGCGGTCCCGGGACCGCGACAAACAGGTCATCGGGCTGAATCGTCCGCGAATCAGTCGAGATCCCTTTCACTTTGATGGAATCCTGCCCGCTCATCAAAGTCCCGCTGGTTGCTTGTAATATTTCTTTGATCCTAAACATGAATGCTGTCATGAATCCTGATGCCGATGACTGTCGATTGGGAAAAAACGGCCAATTGAAGTTTTGTTTCATCGAAAGAAACTCAATAAAAATCAAGGCCCGGATAATCCGACAAGACTTGAGGGCTTCGAAACAAAATAATTTTTAACCACCTCTCGATCATCGAAATGTATTTTCTTGTCCTGAAATATCTGGTAATCCTCATGCCCTTTCCCGGCGATGAGGACAACGTCTCCTTTTTGCGCCAAGGATAGAGCCTTGACAATGGCGTCCGCCCTGTCCAGAATCACCATATAATTGCTGCCCTTAAAACCTTCCAAAATCTGAGTGACAATAATTTCTGGATTTTCCTGCCTCGGATTATCACAGGTGATAATCGAGAAATCCGCCAATGCCTGAGCGACCTTTCCCATTTTGGGACGCTTGATCTGATCACGATTGCCTCCACAGCCGAAGACCAACACAATCTTTCCTTGCGTGAGCTGTCTTAAACTCGTTAAGACATTTTTTAAAGCGTCTTCGGTGTGGGCATAATCCACAAAAATATAAAAAGGTTGCCCGCACGAAACCTGTTCGAGTCTCCCCGGGACCGAGTCAAACTTTTCTAACGCAGTCTGAATATGCCGCACATCAATTCCTTCGGTGAGACAAACCGCGCTGGCCGCTAAAATATTATACACATTATGTTTTCCGATAAGCCTTGTTTTAATATTCAACTCTCCATCAGGGTATCGAATGGTAAAATTCGTTCCGTCCAAATGTAAATTAAAATCCTGCGCACGTACGTCGCAAGGAAAGTCAATCCCGTAGGTCAGCAATCGTCCTTGGGTCATGCGGGTCAAGCGGTGGCCGTAGGGATCATCTGTATTGATCACCGCCGTTGACTGCGAGGATAAACGACTAAACAATAACGATTTCGCCTGGAAATAATTTTCCATATCCAGATGATAATCAAGATGGTCGCCGGTCAAATTGGTAAAAACGGCCGACGAAAAATCAATCAGATCGACTCGTCCCTGATCCAGCGCATGGGAAGACACTTCCATCGCGCAAAAACGCACACCGGAATTTAACATTTCGGATAAATAAATTTGATTGTCCACCAACCCGGGGGTCGTATTGATCGAGGGTAAAATTTTATCTGCGATCCGATGGTTAATGGTTCCAATGACACCGCAGGCATTCCCTGATTGACGCAGGATGGATTCCAGAATGTAGGTGATGGTCGTCTTGCCGTTTGTTCCGGTGATCCCGATCGTTTTGACTTTCTGCGAAGGACAACCATAAAGACGTTTTAAAAATTCTTTTAAAATGAATTTGGTGTCCGCGGCCTGAAATAGGCATATATTTTTGTTTTGGCAAAATTCTTTGATCTCTTGCGCGGGGCAATCGGTCACAATGGCGGTAGCGCCATGTTCGACGGCATCACGGATAAAACGGGAACCATCCTGCTGCGCGCCTTTGACGGCAACAAAAATACAACCGGGTCGAACCTCACGCGAGTCATTGGTGACGAATTGGATTTCTCTTGAATCATCAGGACAAAAAATTTCGTGGAAAGAAATATTCTGAAGCAATTCGTTCAATTTCATATTTATGATTTTTGTTTTTATTTGACCGCGGCTAGATATTTCAAAGTATATTGGACGACTTCCTGAAAAGCCGGGGCCGCGACCGTCCCGCCAAAATAACTCGGATG
>JAHFFY010000057.1 GCA_023247705.1 Candidatus Omnitrophota bacterium
GCCGAACTGCGGAAATTAAACGATAAGGATGGTCTGCGCACGCTAAAATAACGTCCGAGCATTAAGATGACCGCTAATTTCGTCATCTCGGAAGGTTGAAAACTGATTCCCGCCAGTTCGATCCATCGCTTGGCCCCCAGAGCGTGACGCCCCGCGAACAAAACCCCTAACAATAAAATAATGTTGATGCCATAAAAGATGTAAGCCACATCAAAAAATTTTCGATAATCCATTCTGCTCAACAAATACATGACCGATAATCCCAATCCGGTGCAAAAAAACTGATCATAAAAAACATCATTCGTCACGCGGACGTTGTTGAATGAAGCGCTGTACAAAGCGATCAATCCGCAGATCATGATCAAGATCGTAAAAATCCAAATTCTTCTCGTTATAATCCTATTCATCCTACAAATGTCCCGCTTTAAAATGGATTCTCTCTCATTATAAAATTTGAGCCTCTTGGATCCGGACTAATAAATCATGGGCGATCTCGCAGGCGTTATGGCTCGAACCTCCAAATTCCAGAAATACACAAAAGGCCAGTTTAGCTTTATTGGTCAAACAATACCCGGCAAACCATGCATGATGTTCTCCAGGTCTTGAACTCTGCGCGGTTCCGGTCTTACCGGAAATAAAAAGACCAGGGATATCTAGAATATTCGCCGTTCCTGAAGGATCCCGGACAGTCGCCGCCATACCAATCTGCAAGGCCTCAAGTGTTTTGGGATTCATTGAAATCAGTCGTTCTTGTGTTTGTGATACAGGGGAAGACCCAACCGATTTTAACAAATGAGGCTGATACACTTTGCCATTATTGCCTAAGATGGCCATCATTTTTGTTAATTGAATCGGCGTTGCCAGGACATCCCCCTGTCCGATCGAAAAATTCAATGTATCCCCTTTATACCACGCTCTATGCTGGTCAACCCTTCGCTGTTGAGGACTTGGAATAAATCCTGAGGCTTCATAAGGAAGATCCACTTTCGTTTTTTCGCCAAGTCCCAATATTCTGGCATAGCGGTGAATAAGCTCCGGACCTGCAATTAATCCCACATGATAAAAATAAACATTACAAGAATGAGCGATGGCTCCTGTCAAATCTTGATTGCCATGAACATGAGTGCAGCCGAATTCGCTATTGCCTAACCTATAATACCCGGGGCAATCGAAGGTTAAGCCAGGAAAAATTTTTCCCGCGTCCAGCGCACACATGGCCACCGGAAGTTTAAAAACGGATCCCGGCGGATATTGTCCTCGGATGGCCCGATTGAGCAAAGGAGAACCCTCGGCAGAAACGACACCTGAAATCTCCGATGAGATATTCCGGACAAAAACATTCGGATCGTAGGCCGGAGAACTGGCTAAACCCAATATTTCGCCTGAATTCATGTCCATCACCACGATCGCCCCCTTGCGCTCGGCCAAAAGTTCCATCGCAATCTGCTGAATTCTCTCATCAATCGTCAACATCACATCCTCACCGACCGATGGTTCTTTAAAACTCAATAGTCTCACCTGCTGGCCCCGGCTATTGACTTCAATCTGTAAACCGCCGGGCTGACCTTGCAAATAGCGGTCATAAAATTCTTCGATCCCGGAATATCCGACGATATTCTGGGTGGTGTAGCCGTATTCTTTCATCTCCTCCGCTTTCAGTTGATTAATTTTTCCCACATATCCCAAAACGTGCGCGCTGGCCCGTCCAAACGGATATACGCGGCGGGATATCTCCTGGACGGTTAATTCCGGAAAACGAAATACATTCTCCTCGATGATAATGGCTTTTTCCCGGGAAATATCTTCAGCAACGGCAACCGGCGCAAACGGGGCAAAAACTTTCTGCTGATAAATTCTTAGCAGTTTATCCGGATTGATCTCAAGCGTATTCCCTAAAAAATTAAACAACTCTTCAGGATTTTTTACCTCCTGTGGAACAATCGTGACATTAAAAGAACCCCGGTTATCAGCCAGGATCAAATTATTCCGGTCTAATATCCGTCCGCGCCTCCCTTCCATCGGAACGACGCGAATACGGTTATTCTTGCTTAAAATGTAGAAATAATTTCCCCGGATCAATTGAATATAAATCAATTCAGTGACAATCAGGAGGAACAAAAAGATAGTGATTACACGGAGAATTTTAATGCGCATTTTCTTAATTTTCGAAAAGTGAAATCTGCGACCAATGTGGTTAGAAAAACTTCCGGGAACAGGACAAAAACAATAAATTCTTTAAAATCCATCTGAATAAACATCGAGTAAAGAACACAAAAAATCATCGAATAAATGAAACTGATGCAGAAAGCCAAAATAATTCGTAAAGAATATAGACTTGTATGAAAAAGATATTTTCTCAAGATAGACGACATAAAAGCCGAAAGGACAAATGTAAATGTTTCGAGGCCAAACACGTTAACGCTGAAACTGTCCTTGATTAATCCTGCGAACAAAGCGGTCAACAAACTATATCGAACTCCAAAAGTTAAATTGATATAAACAATAAGCAGAATCAGAAGATTAGGTTTTAGGAATCTTCCTCCCAGATCGAATAAAAAAAATTCAATCAGAAAAATTCCAATAGTTGCAATGACGATAAAACCTATTTTACGCATAAGGATTATTTCTTGATGATAATCACTTCCTCAATCTGGGAAGAAGAAACAGCTGGATTGACCATGCATTCCACCCCAGGAGAATTTTTGCTATCCTGAATTGTAACAACCTCTCCGATAAATAGCCCTTCGGGAAAAGAAGAGCTTAACCGTGAGGTCACAATAACGTCTCCAATTTTAATGTCGGCATGAGGATCAAGATAACGCATGCGGCAAAGTCCCTGCAAACTTCCGGAAATCAAACCTCCTTCTCTCGATCGCTGTACGAGAGCCGCCACGCTGAAATTCGGGTCGGTTAAAAAAATAACTTTGCTGGTTCCAGAACTCACTTCCGCTACCTTACCGATCACGCCTAAATAATTCACAACCGGCATTCCCGCATGGATCCCGTCATGTTCTCCTTTATCAATCAGGATCACGGCATTCCAATTGGAAGGATCACGGCCGATGACATTGGCCGTGACGGAAGAAAATATTAAATCTCTCTTAAACTCCAAAAGCTTTTCATACCGTTGATTCTCGATTGAAACCTCTTGCAAACCGATCAAACGCGCTTTAAGCGCTTCATTTTCTTTTTGCAGTTTCTGATATTGATCGTACGTCCAATGAAACAGAAACAGTTTTTTTATTTCCTGAAAAGGTGATAAAACAATACTGATAGGAAGAGAGAGAACGGAAACAACCTTGGACTTTAAAGGGACAAAAAGCTCTGGCTTGAGCCGAATCAAAAAGAATGAAACGAGGAGAATCAGGAGATAAACTAATGACTTTCTATTTTTACCAAACACATTCGATCGCCGTTATGGGAAAATTAAAAATCTAATTTTGCAGGAACGATGAGACGTCTACGAAGTTTCGGAGGCATATTTAACGTATGTCCGGTGCCCAGAACAACGGCCGTCAAAGGATCATCAGCCACATGAACAGGCAAACCTGTTTCTTCCGCGATCCTGCGATCTAAACCCCGCAAGAGCGATCCACCGCCTGCCATGACGATCCCCCGATCAATGAGATCAGCCGCTAATTCAGGCGGGGTATGTTCGAGCGTCATTTTTGAAGCCTCAACAATGGCTTGAACCGGATCATGCAGGGCTTCTCGGATTTCAACAGAGGTGATCGAAATGGTCTTCGGGAGTCCCGCGATGAGATCCCGCCCTCGGACATCCATGGACAATTCTTCCTCCAGGGGATACGCCGAGCCTATACGGATTTTAATCTCCTCAGCCGTTCTCTCACCGATCATTAAGTTGTAAGTTTTTTTCAAATATTCGATGATAGCCATGTCCATCTTGTCTCCAGCCATTTTGATTGACATCGCGTACACGATGCCGCCTAAAGAGATGACTGCATACTCGGTTGTTCCGCCTCCGATATCAATAATCATGTTCCCGGCCGGCTCTTCGACCGGCAAACCAACACCAATCGCCGCCGCTTTGGGCTCTTCAATCAAAACGACCTCGCGGGCGTTGGCGCGTTCGGCAGAGTCTTTGACCGCTCTTTTCTCCACTTCCGTGATTCCCGAAGGAACAGCAATGACAACGGCAGGACGGATCAATAATTTCCGCGGCTGGGCCTTCTTCATAAAGTAACGCAACATCGCTTCCACAATTTCAAAGTCGGAAATAACCCCGTCTTTCATCGGACGAATCGCGACAATATTTCCAGGTGTGCGCCCCAACATTTTTTTTGCTTCATCCCCAACCGCGACAACCTGATTAGTGTCTTTATAAATCGCCACAACGGAAGGTTCACAGAGGACAACCCCTTCTCCTTTGACATAAACCAAGGTGGTGGCGGTCCCTAAATCGATTCCCATATCATTGGAAAACAAACCGATTGCATAATTTAATATTTGCTTCGAAGTTTTAATGACTTTCTGTAACATGCATTATCCCTTAAAGTAAAAAGACAAAAAGATTAATTTAATATTAGGCGATGGGGAAAATATTATTAACATTAAATTTATTTAGTTTAGCCGTGTTTCTGTGGAGAAAACTATAAATAATCTGAATATAATTGTTCCCATGATATACGAAAAGAAAATAACTGTCAAACGATTTCTAAATTTTGGCCACAGAATATATTATGATTATTTGCAGCTGAAGAAGATTCAACTATGAGGGGAACGGCCAGGAAGAATTCGAATTAAGTCTTTGACAAAATTCGGATAAGATTTGCTGGTACATTCGATATCTCTAACATTAACACCTATTTTTAATCCTAAAATCGCAAACGCCATGGCCAAACGATGATCATGATGAGGATCCAAAAGGCAATTATTCTTATAATTTTTCTGAGGAAAAACAATCAGCTCATCGGGTTTGATTAAAAGCTTTGCCCCGACACGTACTAGCTCATGAGCCAAATCACCGATACGGTCCGATTCTTTCGCCCGGGCATGATGGATATTATAAATTCGTGTGCGTCCATTCGCAAAGAGAGCAAGAACCGCCATGATCGGTACTAAATCAGGACAATCGCGCAGAGAAAAATCCCCTCCCTTTAACTCGAATGGACCATTAATTTTGAGGCATTCATCCTTTTTAACAAAGCGCACACCCATTTGCCGCAACAATTTCAAGATTTGACCGTCCGACTGAACCAGATCATCTTTCAAATTTCCTCTCAAGATTAATCGGGACGGCACTAATGCACCCGCCGCTAAGAAAAAGGCCGCCAACCCATAATCCGATGGCACGACAAAATTTTTCAACCCTTTATATTTCTGCTGACCTTTAATAAAGAATAGGCGCGAATTTCTAGATTCAATTTTGATCCCGCTTTTTTTTAATATCTGTTGCGTCATGGTAATATACGTTTGAGAAACAACCTGTTTGCCGGTAATTTTCAGTGAAGTGTTCTCAGCAAGGAGTGGACAGGCAATCAGAAAAGCGGAGATAAACTGGGAACTTAACGAACCATCCATTTCGATGGAACCTCCCTTGAGACACCCGGCTCCTTTATAAATTGGGATCGATTCCTTGGGCCCTTGTCCTTTAATCTGGACACCTAAATCTCTGAGCGCTTTTGTCAGATATAAATTGGGCCGACCGCGTAACGTCCCTGCTCCGGTCACGATTGATCTGCCTTCGTTTAAAGACAAAAGCGGAAGCAGAAATCGCAAAACGGTTCCAGATTCTTGAACATTGATTTGATTAAGCCTGGGAGGACTTTCTAAAGCTTGGACGGTCCATCGCGAAGAATTTTGCTTAAAAGAAGCATGCTCTATAATCTTTGAGCCTAGGGATTGGGCAACCCGTATGGCAACCAAGGCATCATCGCATTGTGATGGGTTAACGATTTTCGAAAAGCCGCCACACGCAGCGATCATAAATGCCCGAATGGAATAAGACTTCGAGGCAGGAAGAACAAAATCTCCTTTGACGAAATCTGTCTTCTTAATTTTAAAAATCATTTTCTAGAAACAACCTGATCGTTTTTGCGGACTTTTTGACTGGAAAAAGGAGGAACGAAATCAGCGGCGGACATATCGGTCTGAACGCGGGAAACCTTGACATCACCTAAATAATCGCCTCCACGGTAAACCGATAACTGGAGACCGGGAGTCACGCCATCTTTTTGACCCAAATTGAAAATCAAGAATTCATTTTCTTTATCCACGCTAAGCACTCGGCCTTCCGGCAGTTGTGAGTTCGAATTTGGCGCTACGACAATCTTCTGCAAATCAATCCCTGGGTTTGAAGAAACATTATCCGGCTCGGCCGGCTCCGGTGCTGGGGCAGGATCTGTTCCGGCAGCAGGGGCAACCGCTTCAGGGGCTGTTGGTGCAGGAACTTCTAAATTCGCTTTTTGTGCGTCTCGCTTTGCGGCCTCAACTAACTCCTGCAATTCTTTGATCCTCGATTGTAAAGAAACACTTTCCGCTTCCAAATCTTTAACCCGCTTTTGTTCCACCTCTAATTGTGCACTGGCTTTGGAAGCTTTCTCCTGGGTGCTGGTTAACTGTTGCGTGAGTTCCGTTCTCATCTGTTCTTTCGACTTGTTCTCGTTGTCCAATGCGTCACGTAACGTTTGATTTTCAGACTTTATCTCTTCTTTCAATCCTTTTTCAACTTCCAGATCGGAAGCCAAATCGTCGTTTCGGGATTCAAGTTCTTTATTTTTCTCATCCAGGACATACACCTGCTTTTTACTTTCTTTTAATTCGGCTTGCAATTTCGCCTCGGCGGTTTTCAGCTGTTCGAGATTACCTTCCGCTGTTTTTCTTAAATCACTCTCTTTCTGATAAAAGAATAAGGCAATCGCAGACAAAGACGCCAAAAGAATGACGATCACAATTAAAAAAATAGTTAGACTTTTCCCACCTGTCTTCATATGACGCTAACTCCTTTTATTTAAAATTCAGCCATTGTCTATTTTAAAAATGTGCAGGTAACATTATAAACAAATTTTAATTCAAGTAAAGGTTAATTCTGAAAATTCTTGAAGTACAAGACTCTCAATATTTTAACCTTTATATTTTAAAAATTCCTGTGGAGTCACCGAATAAAACTCGACAAATCTTGTCGTTCCGGGATGAAAAAAACCTAACGATTTGGCATGCAGGGCCAACCGCGAAAAAGAATCTTTCTTGCCGTATTTTTCATCGCCAAGAATGGGATGCCCTAAATGCGACAGGTGGACTCTGATTTGATGCGTCCGTCCGGTTTTTGGAAAACACGCGACATAAGTTGAATTCTTGAAACGTTTTAAAACACGGTAAAACGTCTTCGCCTTCTTGGCGCGATCATCAAAGGCTACGGCTTTTTTATCATGATAACGGGGATGACGTCCCAAAGAAGCATCAATGAGCCCTTCATCGAATTCAATCCGTCCTTCCACCAACGCCAGATAACATTTTTTCACGCGATACTTTTCAAACTGGCGTGCCAGATTGACATGCGCCAGATTATTTTTGGCCACCACCATCAATCCGGATGTTTCCTTGTCGAGCCGATGAACGATGCCTGGACGGGAAATGCGATAAGAGTTCCCCTTCTGCTCTTCCATGGCCTCTCCATTTTCTTGGTACTTCTCCGGAGATTCAAAATTTTGTTTAAGCGAAGGGAATGCTTTCACATCGGATAAATTCCGACAATGATGAAGCAATGCGTTGACAAGCGTCCCGGAATAAACCCCAGTGGCCGGATGAACCAGCAGCCCGGAAGGTTTGTTGATAACCAACAATGTTTCGTCCTCATAAAAAATATCCAACGGAATATCTTCAGCAGCGACATTCTCTTCGCGATATTCATCCGAGACAACAACACGGATTTCGTCATCAATCAAAATCTTGTGATGTGATTTGACTTTTTTCGCGTTGACGAGGACTTGGCCAGATTCAATCAATTGCTGAACAAACGTACGCGAATAACCATCCGGAAGATTTTTGACTAAAAAAATATCCAATCTTAACTGGCTATTTTCCGGATCGACTTTTAATGTATATTCTTGCATAGACACTAACCGCCAGGATCATTAAACTGATGATCTGAAAAACGCTCAACCCGGCCCACGTCCATTCATGGTCCGCCCGAAAAAATTCCACGACAAAACGTTCCAATGAAGAAAGAAATAGATAGAAAACAAAAACCATGCCCGGTTGCGGCGATCGGGATTGATATTTTTTCAGAATAACATAAACAATAAAAAGACTGACCGATTCATAGAGCTGGGTGGGATGTAAACGCGCTTGGTACGCTGGGAAAAAAATACCCCAAGGCACTTCCCTTCCATAACAACAGCCGTTCAAAAAACAGCCGATCCGTCCGATCGAATGCCCTAGCGCAATATACGGGGCGACCAGATCAAGCGTCGGCCTTAACGGCAAAGCGTGTTTTTTAATGAAAAAAATCCCCGCCAACATCCCGGAGACAAAACTCCCCTGCCACGCCAATCCACCCTCTTGAATGGCAATAATCTTCCAGGGATGATTGAGATAAAAATCCAGATTCAGCAGAACATAAAATATTCTCGCGCCGATAAGGCCAAAAACTACGATCCAGAAAACAAGATCCAAAATCACTTCGGATTTAATCTGATAACGCTTTGCGTCTCGGCTGAGCAAGGACGAGCAAACAACGACTGCGATGGCCAGCATCAGGCCATAAGAATAAATCGTTAACGGGCCTATTTGGCAGATAATGGGATGCATTGCAGTAAAATGATCACGGCTCCTATGGTAATGGCGCTGTCGGCAATATTAAATACCGGCCAGATGCGAATATCGACAAAATCGATGACATACCCTAAGGTGATCCGATCCACCAAATTTCCGACAGCACCCCCGATGATTAAAGAAAATCCGAGGATATAAGGCAAGGAAAGACTCTGCGTTTTCTTGTAATAATAAATATTGATGACCAGCAGAATAACGAAAACAATCGGGATAATAATAAAAATGATCCCGTGGTCTTTGAACAATCCAAAAGCGATGCCGGTATTATGGACGAGAGTCATATGCAGGACGTTACGGATAATCGGCAGCGACTCCCCTTCGGAAAGAAATTTGGCGAAATAAATCTTCGACAAGCGATCAGTTATAATAATAAAAGCAACAGTAAGAAGGGATAAAACAATATCAAACTGAAACCGAACAGAGGATTTCATCGTTCCTGTTCAATCTTCTCCTGACATTTAAGACAAGTTTCCACATAAGGAATGGCTTTGAGACGGGCGATGGCAATGTTTTTATTGCATCCCTGACAGATGCCATACGTTTTATCTTCGATGCGTTTCAAGGCGCCGGCGACCTTATAAAGCAATTCGCGGTCATTCGAGGCTAGACCTAAATTGAATTCACGGTCATACATATCGGTCGCAACATCGGCCATATGCAAGGCATGGCCGGAGATATCGCCTGAGGAATCTTTTTGCGATTGATTCGTCGCGGAAGAGATCTGTTTGATGTCATTGGTCGTCTCTTCTTTGATCTTCAAAAGTAATTTCTTATAAGGTTCCCACTTCTTCGCATCTTTCTTTTTGCTATTAACTGGCATTAAATATCTCCTTTACTATCGGGGCACACCGATCGCATAAAGTCGGGTGCTCATTATTCTGTCCAACATATTTGCTGAAATTCCAACATCGGCTGCATTTCTGTCCTTCAGCGTTATGAATAACAATCTCTACTCTGGAAAATTCTTCACCCAGCGGAATCAAAATCTTATCAACTTTCTTTATATCAACCTGTGATACGATAAAGACCGAAGGTAAAAGTCCCTTCAGGTCGCTTAAGTATTGAAAATTTTGTTGATCTTCAGTCTGGAAAACAACTTTGGCTTCCAGCGAACTGCCAATTTCTCCAAGGCGACGCTTTTCTTCCATGGCCTTCAACACATACGGCCTTAACTTAAACAACGCATCGAAGCGTTGGGCAATCGCTGACGAATTCCAGGACGATTTATTTTCCGGCCAATCCAGAAGATGAACGCTTTTAACTTCTTTCATGGCTGAATCCCTGGGCATCATCGCGAATGTTTCCTCGGCGGTGAAACTTAAAATCGGCGCCATAACCCGGACCAAACTATTCACCAAATGATAAAGAACTGATTGCGCACTGCGTCTTTTCTGCGATTTTGCCGCAAGAGTATACAGCCGATCTTTTAGGATGTCAAGATAAATGCTCGACAGATCTTCATTACTGAACGAATAAATCGATTTATAAACCTGCGCAAAGTTATATTCCTGATAGGCGGTCGTAACGGCATTTAAAAACTGCGCCAGTCGGGACATGGCCCATTGATCAATCTCGGTCAATTCTTCATAACGGACCAAATCTTGTTGCGGATCAAACCCATCCAGATTGCTTAAGATAAAACGGATCGTATTTCTGATCTTGCGATAGGAATCCACCAAGCGCTCCAGGATCTCTTTCGAGATGCGGATATCTTCATTGTAATTACTCGAGGCCACCCACAAACGCAGGATATCGGCCCCATGGCTTTTCATAATATCGTGTGGAGAGACGACATTCCCCAGAGATTTAGACATTTTCCGTCCCTGCCCGTCCACCACGAAACCATGGGTCAAGACACCTTTAAACGGCGGAATTCCCTCGATCGCCAGCGAAGGAATCAGCGAGGCCTGGAACCAGCCGCGGTGCTGGTCCGACCCTTCCAGATAAAGATCAACCGGCAGTTTGAGACTCAGCATGGATTTAGCAACCGCCTGATGACTGACCCCGGAATCGAACCATACATCGAGAATATTAAACGTCTTTTCAAACGTACTCCCCTTGCAGTCAGGACAAACATATCCTTTAGGTAATAAATCTTTCAAATCTTTCTCAAACCAGACATCCGACCCCTCTTTTCGAACCATCTCGGCCAAATGTTCAATCACTTCGGCAGATAATTGATGTTTCCCCCGACAACCCTGACAGGCCAAGGCAGGGATCGGAACGCCCCAATAACGCTGACGGGACAAACACCAGTCCGGACGGGTCAACACCATCCCCAAAATCCGTTCTTCCCCAGAGGGAGGGATCCATTGAATTTTTTGTTGGATTGCCTCTTTCAATCTTATCCGGAGATTGTCGTGATCGATTTTCAGAAACCACTGTTCGGTCGCACGAAAGATAATCGGTTTTTTGCAGCGCCAGCAATGCGGATAAGAATGCTGGATGTTTTCCTGGGCAAAAAGAAGTCCCCGTTCTTTCAAATCAGCAATGATCTTCTCATTGGCTTTAAAGACATGCTCACCCTCAAACTGTTTGGCCTCATGGGTAAAAATCCCCCGGTGATTCACCGGCATTAGAATTTCCAAATGATTGGCTAATCCTGTTTCATAATCTTCCTGACCGTGCCCAGGAGCGGTATGAACAAGCCCAGTTCCGTCTTCTTTGGTGACGTAATCAACCAGGATGACCTTGCAATTCTCTCTGATCCCGAAGAGATGGGTATAAACCAAATCTTTTAAAGCCTTCGCAGGAACGTCCTGAATCACCTGGAAATTTGTGATGTTCGCCTTGGCTAAAACCTTGTTCACCAGCGAACTCTCAATAATCAAAATTTCTTCTCCGATATCCACTAACGAATAAGTATACGAATGATGCACGCTCACAGCCACATTGGCCAGAAGCGTCCAAGGGGTCGTCGTCCAGATCAACAGCGACGAAATTTTTCCTTTAGGCAAAGGTGCTTCGATTGAACCCTTGAGCGTTTCAGAATTATTCACTTCAAATTTCACATAGACCGAAGGAGACGTGTGGTCTTCATATTCCACCTCCGCCTCGGCGAGCGCGGTCTCGCATTCAAAACACCAGTTCACCGGTTTCAACCCACGATAGATAAAATCTCTTTTCGTCAACGTTGCGAGACTTTTGAGGATCCAATATTCATATTCCGGGGTCAAAGTTAAATACGGATTCCCCCAATCACCGAACACCCCTAAAGTTTTAAATTGTTCGCGCTGGATGTCCACGTATTTCATCGCATAGGCGTGAGCCTGTTTTCGAAAATCAACGCAGGATATTTTAGACTTATGGGTCTTTAACTCTTTAAAAAGCTGATGCTCGATCGGTAAACCATGACAATCCCATCCGGGAGTATATGGAGCATCAAACCCCTCCATGGTCTTGAACTTGACGATCATGTCCTTTAAAATTTTATTGAGTGCATGGCCGATGTGGATATTGCCGTTGGCGTACGGAGGGCCGTCGTGCAGAATGAATGTTTTCCGGCCTTTTGATTTCCGGCGAATCTGCTGATAGAGATCAGACTCCTGCCATTTCTTGAGCCATTCCGGCTCTTTTTGGACCAGGTTAGCCTTCATCGAAAAATCTGTCTTGGGAAGATTTAATGTTTTCTGATAGTCCATGTCTGGGTGCGCTTTATAAGATCACTTTGGGAAAAGCGGTCGAGATCTTTATAATAAAAATTTAGTTTAAATATTTTCCGACGATAATATCCAATTCTTTCCGAACCGTTTCGGGAATGTTGTTTTTATTGGTTAAAATAGCGTATTGTAAGGAACCTTCCGCGCTGAATTTATTTAATCGGCCCAAATCAACGATTGATTTTTTTAAAATGGCCTTTGCGTTTTCCACGTTTTTATTGAGGTTCTGAATAATCATCTCGACCGTGACTGTTTCGTGGGACTCATGCCAGCAATCATAATCGGTGACCGCCGCCAACGTCGCGTAAGAGATCTCCGCCTCCCGGGCCAATTTCGCTTCGACCATATTGGTCATCCCGATAATGTCCATGCCCCAGCTACGGTAAAGGCTGGATTCGGCTTTGGTTGAAAACTGCGGCCCTTCCATATTAATATAGGTCCCTCCCTTATGGATCTTGATCCCCAAATTCAATGCGCTGCGGTAAAGGACATCCACGATCTCCGGACTAACCGGATCCGCAAACCCGACATGCGCAACGATCCCTCCGCTGAAAAAAGTCGACTCGCGGGCTTTGTTGGTCCGGTCGACAAATTGATCGGGCAGAACAAAATCCATCGGTTTGAGTTCTTCTTTCAGACTGCCGCACGCTGAAACGGAAATGATGGCGTTCACACCCAGCTTTTTCATTCCGAAAATATTCGCACGATAATTAATTTCAGACGGCGAGATATGATGACCGCGTCCATGCCGCGGAAGAAAAACGACATCGACCCCATCCAAAACGCCGGTGATAAAATTATCCGAAGGACTGCCGAACGGCGTTCCGATCATGACTTTATCGATATTTGCCAATCCGTCCATTTCATACAAACCGCTTCCGCCGATAATACCGA
Source organism: Candidatus Omnitrophota bacterium (assembly GCA_023247705.1). Taxonomy (GTDB): domain Bacteria; phylum Omnitrophota; class Gorgyraeia; order Zapsychrales; family JAHFFX01; genus JAHFFY01. Next base: position 13,347 of record JAHFFY010000057.1, read on the forward strand.
TTTTCGCCATATTGCTTTATCTCCTTGATAACTCTTCGGCCCTTTTCCGGGCCGCCTGAAGGGCCTGGGCTATAATCTCTTCTAATTTATTTTTTTCAAAAATAGCGAGGGCGGCCTCCGTTGTGCCACCTTTCGAAGTCACTTTAGCACGCAAGGCACCCGGGTCCGCTTTTTGTTGATCCAGCAAAAGAGCACTTCCCAAAAAAGTCGAAGCAACCAATTCTTTACTCAAATCTTCCTTAAGCCCTAACGCCTGAGCGGCCTTCATCAGGCATTCCAGAAAACAGAACAAATACGCCGGACCGCTCCCGGAGACGGCCGTGATCGCGTCCATCTCTTGTTCTTGAACGATCACGGTTTTTCCCAAATGGTTAAAAATTTTACAGGCGGTTTCCACATCCGTCTTCTTGGCATACCGCCCCGGACAGACGGCCGTGATCCCGCTGGCAATCATCGCCGGCATGTTCGGCATCGTGCGGATGACCCTGACGTTTTTCCCAAAAATTTTTTCGATATATGCGGTCGTAATCCCCGCGGCAATGGAAACAACCAGCTTACGCTCATCAATCCAGGGCTTGATTTCCCGCAAAACGTCTTCAAAGTCCTGCGGCTTCACCGCGATCAAGACGATCTCAGAGGTTTCCACCACCGTCTTGAGAGTTTCGATCTTAATGTAATAAGTCGTTTGCAGGTGTCCGGCGCGGGTCTTGTCCTTTTCACTGACCAAAACAGAATATTGCTTGCGAACACAATTTAAAATCGCTTCGCCCATATTCCCGCCGCCAATGATTCCCAATTTATTTTTCATCAAATCCTTCTGAAATCACTTTATTTGTTTTCTAAAAATTATGAAAAAATTGCTCTGCCGACACGCAACATGTTTGCACCTTCTTCCAAAGCAATCCGATAATCCCCGGACATCCCCATGGAAAGAAATTTCATCTCCAAATTTTCACTCGATTTAAATTGCTTTTTGACCTCTCTCTGCAATTCTCTTAAGAATGAGAAGCAGCCGCGAATAATTTTTTGGTCTTCTGTTAACGGCGCGATCGTCATGAGGCCGTGAATTTTAATATTTTTAAGGCGAATCATTTCTGCGATCAAAGCGAGGGCATCGGTCTTGTCGGCGCCAAACTTTTGCGTCTCTCCGGAGGCATTGACCTGCACTAAAACATCCGCCACCTGATCGATTTTCAAGGCCTGCTTCTCGATCTCCTGAGCCAACTTCAAGGAGTCAACGGACTGTATCAAATCAAACACTTTTAAAGCGTCTTTCACCTTGTTGGTCTGGAGATGTCCAATCAAATGACGTCTGACCATTTTGCCCTGAATCTTGAGGGTTGTATATTTTCTTACGCCTTCCTGGACTCTATTTTCTCCAATGTCCGTAATCCCACTGTCGATCGCCTGTTCAATCAAATCATTCTCAGCAAATTTCGTGACGCCAACCAAAACAATCTCCTGCGGATTTCGTCCTGATTTCTTGCAGATCGAGGCAATTTCGTCTTTAAGCTTTAAAACATTATCTTTGACTTTAGTCATAGGGTAACAAATTAACACAAAACCAATTCACAGTCAACCTTTCGACTACTTTTGCCATACGCGGGATCAATAACGGTAACCAGTCCGCCCAATGATTAATTTTGGGATAGTCATGAGATATTGAGATGTATTTAATCAACTTACACTTTTTTCTTTTGAGGCACTCAAATTTTCTAGAATTATTAGAATCCATCTCATAAATAGAGTTTAACGAGCATAAGTATTGAAGCTAACTGAACCATAGCCAGAAAATTCTCAGGATGATATTCATAACGAACAACCAAACGTCTAAAACGATTGAA